>SKWY01000365.1 GCA_007128675.1 Deltaproteobacteria bacterium
TATCTCTCTGAAGGCAAAGGAGTTTTGGTAGGCAGAAACAGAATGCCACCTTTTGTTTTGAGGCCTAGGACAAGATTCACCCGTTCGCCTCGTAGTAAGCTCATCCCTCCATGCAGAGCCCCACCGATTCAAGCAGACCGAAGCTACTCGGAAGCTTCGAGAGACAAACCGTGTTGTGATTCCCAAGAACTTACTGGCCAGCAGATTTGACCCCCCGTTACACTCGCCACAGTATAGAATGGTGATTTGCATTAGAACTACCTTGGTATGGCCAGCACGGTGCGGTTGGGGCCGGCTGTTTTTCGAGCCGGCTAGAAACTTGGAGGGCTCATGGCATCCAGGATCTTGATCGTCGAGGACGATGTCCTGGTGCAAAACCTATATGCCGACCACTTAAGGTCGGGGGGGCACCTGGTGGAGGTGGCCGGCAGCGGTGAGGCGGGCATCGACATCTTGAGGTCGAAACGTTTCGATGTGCTCGTGGCCGATATGATCCTACCCGGCATGGACGGCCTCGACCTCCTAGCGGAGACAAGGACCTTCGATCCCGACATCGGCGTGATAATCATTAGCTCCCTCGATATGGTCGACCCCGCTGTTCGCGCGATCAAGGCGGGAGCGTTCGACTACCTCGTCAAGCCCGTGGATCCCGAGACGCTAGGCATTTCCGTCCAAAGGTGCATCGAGTATAGAGGCCTGCTCTGGGAGAACATCGACCTTAAGAGACACCTAGCACTTTCGCAGGCAGGCGCCAGGATAGCTGCCGCCACAGAGTTGAGCAGGGTGTATCACCTGGCGGCCGAGGCCGTAGCCATGCACATGGATGCAATGCTGGCCCTCGTCGTGAGTGACCCGGTTGGTCAGCCAATGGTACGTTCCGCCGTGGGTAGCGGGCCTCCCTTGGATCCCGCCTTGATTTCCAGACTCGACGAATGGCTGCTCGCTTCCGAGAGCACCATCGAGCTTTCGAGCAAGGCTCCGCCCGCGCTTCGCCAGCTTGGTTCACCTCTCTGCCTTCAGGTTCCCGGACCGAATCAGGCCCTGTGCCTTCTAGCCTTTCCGGGAGGGAAGAGACACTTCGATGACGCCGCCCAACGAGCGGGCCACTTTCTGGTTCAGCACATTGGCCAGGCACTTCAGGCCCTAGACAAGCTCGAAGCCGCGCAGCATCTCGCCTTCATCGATGACTTGACGCAGCTCTTCAACGGCCGCTACCTCCACCGAGTCCTCGACCGTTTCATGGACAAGAAGGGCTCTAGCGCTCAGGCCTTCGCGCTTCTCTTCATGGATCTGGACGGGTTCAAGGAAGTAAACGACCGTCATGGTCATCTAGTCGGCTCGGAGCTTCTGGTAGAGGTGGCAGGTGTCTTGAAGAGCTGTGTTCGAGACGGCGACATCGCCGTGCGGTATGGAGGTGACGAGTACGTACTCGTGCTGCCCAAGGCCGACCAGGAGACGGCTTTGAAGGTGGCCGAGCGTATCCGAGGCAGGCTCGAGCAACATGTGTTTCTCACGAGCACGGCAGGGGGCATTCGGCTCACCGCGTCGGTCGGTGTTGCTTGCTATCCACAGCACTCGAGCGACAAACGTCAGCTGCTCGATCTAGCGGACCACGCGATGTACCGAGGCAAGAAGGACACAAAGAATTCGGTGTATCTTGCTGCCTCCAAGGTGGAGGCCTGATCGTTTCGTCCCTGAAGGCTTCCCCGAAAGCAGGCGTTTGGCTTGCATGAACTCGAGGGCGCCCGTAGATTCTTACGCCCAATGAGAGGAGACGACGTCCCCCGAAGCCTCGACGAAGCGCTAGACATGGCCGCCCAAGCATTCGAGGACGGAGATCTGGAAGCGGCGAGAACAGCGGCGGGAAGAGCGGTGACAATCGACCCCCGATCGGCGGAGGCTCGCCACTTTCTCGCCGCAGCTCTGGCTGAGCTGGGAGATCACGAGGGGGCTGACAGGCAATATCACGAGGCTCTCGCACTGGCGCCCGATGATCCCGAGATACTGCTCGGCGCCTGTCACATGGTTCTGGACTATGCTGGAGAACAGGACGGCTTCGCCGAAGTCGTGGAGATTGCCCGTCGAGGCGCGGCGATCGCCACGAAGAAGAATGATGACGATCTCCGAGCAGAGTTCCTTCTGGCCGAAGGAGGGGCTTTGCTGGAGCTCGGCTCACCTGACCAAGCCCTGAAGGTCTTCGAAAGTGCAGCCTCCCTACTGCCGAATCACCCAGAGCCACACCTGCAAATCGGACAGGCTCTGTTCCATCTTCTGCGCTTGGAGGAAGCCAGGGCATCCCTGCTCCGAGCACTTTCCCTGGCTCCAGAGCTTGCCTTGGCCCATTGGTCGCTGGCGCTGATCGCCGAAAGAATGGGCGACCTAGAGGAATCTCAACGACGATTCAGACGCGCTTCGAGAATCGACGAAAGAGGGTTTCCCACTCCTTTGTCCCTTTCGGAGGATGAGTTCGACGAGGTCGTGGAGCAGGCTTTGGCGCGCATTCCCAACGCCGTAAAAGAAAAGATGGGCAACCTCGCCGTCACCTGCGAGCCCATACCGTCAGAGGAAGATCTCCTCTCCGATGGCCCGCCGCTGCCGCCAACCATACTAGGTCTGTTTCGAGGCCATCCTCTGGGAGAGAAGCAAAGCCCTAACCCTTGGGCCCACTTCCCCTCCTCGATAGTGCTGTATCAGAGGAATCTCGAAAGGGCGTGTCAAACGCGCACCGAGCTAGTACGCCAGATCGAGATCACCGTTCTTCACGAGGTGGGCCATTTTCTGGGTTGGGACGAGGACGACTTGAGCGCTCGGGGCCTCGACTGACTCTCGCGATCCCCGTCGGAGCAGTCCTTTCCGTAGCCGCCAACGGCTAGCCGCGCCCATTATTGGAGCTGAGCCGCTCCCTGATGGCACCCGCCACCATCTCTATAGCCGCGTCCGAATGGCCACCGTGAGGGATTATCACATCGGCCCACCGTTTGGAGGGCTCAACGAAGCTCCAGTGCATCGGTCGTACCGTAGAGAAGTACTGCTCCACTACCGAGGAGAGGTTGCGGCCACGCTCCTGGACATCTCTGACGAGGCGCCGCACCACCCTGACATCGTCGTCGGCATCCACATAGATCTTCAAGTCGAGGCGTTCTCTGATCGCCGCAACCGTCAGAACCAGTATTCCCTCTACGACAACTACCTCGCTCGCAGTAACGGAGATCGTTTCCTCGAGCCTTATGTAATCGACGAAAGAGTAGGTCGGTTTTCGTATCGATTCCCCTGAGCGAAGCGCATCCAGATGTTCCACGAACAGATCTATGTCGAGGGAATCGGGATGATCGAAGTTGATCGTAGCCCGCTTTGCACGCGACAGATGAGACAGGTCCTTGTAGTAGGAGTCCTGATCCAAAAAAGCCACTGGATGATCAGCGAGCCTGTCCTCGATTCTTCTGGCGGCCGTGGTCTTACCCGACCCGGTTCCTCCAGCGACTCCAATCACTAATGGGGCAGTAGACATCGCGAGCAACATAGCACCAAATCGCGGGCCATGATGGCAATCCTTTGCGCGCAAGCCAGAGGGTTCGTCGTCGAGAATCTGCTATCCGGAGCAACCGAGGGAACGTTGGATGGCTCTAGTCGTAGGCATCCGGGCATACGCTCATGTCCCTCAAGTAGTAGTTACGAGGAGAGCCCGAGGCTGCCTCGCATCTACGGGAGAAGAAGATCCTTGGGGCATTGTGCCCATCGATCACCGTAACGATGCGATCGTCGCCCATCCCCCCGACCGCCCTTGGGCCCCATACCGTTTGCAGGTCTTCGGCGACATGCAAATAGT
Organism: Deltaproteobacteria bacterium; assembly: GCA_007128675.1. Taxonomy (GTDB): domain Bacteria; phylum Myxococcota; class Myxococcia; order SLRQ01; family SLRQ01; genus SKWY01. Next base: position 3,827 of record SKWY01000365.1, read on the forward strand.
GAAACCTCCAGTTCATGCCCCTTTCATCCGAGTAGTCGAACACCACCCAGTAACCCGTATTGGCTTCTGCTATTGTAAGCCCGTCGAAAGCGCCCACGCCGTCGACCAGCAATCTGGTCTCCACTAGCTGGTCGCTCTCATCGAACCGCTTCATGAGAAGGCGCGCCATGCCCGTATCCTCGTCATACTCCTGGAGAGCAACCAAGACGTCACCTTCCCGTGTCATGAGACCCGCGTAGGGAACCTTTGCCATTTCATGCACCAGTACCGGCTCGTGACGATCGAGCCGCTGATAGAATATCTCGTTGCAGTAGTGCTCATATTCATCATAAAGCGGCGAGTCGCACTGGTACCGAGTAAACCAGAAGGATGCCACTTCGCCGTTCGCGGCTATCAATCGAACGCCGCCTTCGTACTCCCTCCACGGCTCGATCATCTCACCGTCGGCACCCACGACCGCGGCGTAAATCCCTCGACTCCCCCCATGCCTGACGCCGAAAGACGTACTAATGACGTATGGTCCCCCGTCCGAGAGGGGCCGCATCCAAACGCTGAAGAACATGAGTTCCTCCGCCTCGGGCTCGGAGGTAGGAGGCTCGATTTCAGATGATCGAACCACCTCTCCCCCGGAGTCGACCTCGTCAAGGTAGAGCCACGGCACGGGGGGAACAGGCGGCATGGAGATCCCAGTCCGCAGCAAAAGGTAGCCCTGCTCCCTTGCCACCGAGGAGTACGAGACAAGTTGGTCATTGGCTGATGCTTGAAATACGGGCACTGGCTCGCCCGCCGGATCGCCGTGAACATCGA
>SKWY01000133.1 GCA_007128675.1 Deltaproteobacteria bacterium
CCGCGCCTGCAAAACGGAAGGCGACGCGCAAGAAGGCCGAGGACGGCGAGGCCAAAGCCTCCTCCAAAAGGGCAAGAGGAGAGGATTTCTCATCTACCAAGAAGACGGAGAAGAAGCCTACCGCGACCAGAAGAAAGGCCACGTCCAAGGCTTGAGCCGAACAGATTGCCGTAGCTTCAGAATGAGCTCGAGCTAGCTCTCGTCATGCTCGGTTCTTGCGAGCACCCGAGTTTGTCGCGAGGTGTCGCTTCCAGACGCGCCGGCCCCTGTGATCTTGCCGTGGCTGTCTATGAGGCTTGCTCCTTGCCCGATAACGCGACCCGCTTCCGTCCCGGGCCAGGCTTCACCCCTTTGAGGCGCGACCTGGCACCTGTCACGGCCAGTAGCCTTTGCCAAGTACAATGCCCGATCAGCGTCTGCTATCAAGTCCTCCGAACGAGGTGCGCTAGTGTCCGGAAAGGCCGCCACGCCAAAAGACGCCGTCACCCGAATGATGCTCCCCGAGATCGCTCGCAGCTCTAGACCGTGTAGTCTTTGCCGAAGCCTCTCGGCTCGCACCAATGCTCCAACCGAGTCGGTTCCCTCGAGGAGCACGGCGAACTCCTCGCCGCCATGACGCACCACCAAGTCCTCGGCTCGTTTGTCGGTCTCCAACTCACGTGCAACCGCCTTGAGAACATGGTCTCCGGTGAGATGTCCATGACGGTCGTTGACACCCTTGAAGTCGTCGAGGTCTACGAGAACCAGAGCAAGCTTCAGGTCTTGTCGTCTCGCAAGCGCGAGAGACTGGGTTAGGCGCTCGTGAAAGTATCGTCTATTGGCCAGCCCAGTAAGAGCATCGGTCATGGCCAATTGCCCGAGCTGTTCGGCCTTCTTGCGCAGAAGTCGCTCGCGCCAAAGAGAACGGCCAAGAGAAAGGGCGAGCACCCCCGAGATCATGCCAAGGGATGCGATCGTGGCCCAAAGCACTCCATCGGGCCGATAATCCATGGGGCTCGACCCCGATGCGAATGCGAGCCTCACCTCAATGCCTCCGCCCGTATCACGATCCGTGTCGGCCTCAATCTGCTCGCAATCTGCTCCGGTGTTCCGGAACGAACCGAAACGACGGGGCAATGGGTTCGTCGTTGCAGCTTCCTTTCGAGCTTTCCCGTCAAGAGCCGGAGAACGAATGGACGCTCATGTATGCCAACCACGATCAAGTCGGCGGCACTTGTCCTTGCCTCCTCGACGATAGCCTCCAAGGGACTGCCACCGAGCCGCAGACGCTTTTCGACTTTTCCGGACAGGCCCAAACGCAACAGAAGCGACTCGAGGACGCGTTCGGCGGAAAAAAGGACGTATGACTTCAACCTAGACCATTCAGTCTCGATCTCCTCTCCCTCGCCTTCCGGCCTTTCCGGAAGCTCTACGACATGAAGAACGAGTAGTCTCCCGCGGGCCCCTTGGGCAATGGCGTTGGCGACCTCGATAGTGAGTGCGCTGTGTTCACAAAGGTCGACGGCAACTAGGACTGTGATCATTTCTGGTGCTCGATACGGAAATCTCCCAAATAGGGCGAGCTGACCTCTGCTTGCTTGCCCGCCTTAAGATGGCCGCGAGCGCCAGTCCCGGCAACGGGGCATGGTCGGTGCCGGATAAACCCGCAGGATCCTCTCCCGACGGACTCGAGGCTTTCGGGCAGTTCCTGATCTTGGGGTCGATTCCCTTTTTCAGCTATAGATCGAGCTTGCCAGCGGCCTTGCTCTTTCGAGAGTACCTCTAGCCTGATCTGGCGAGGGACGAACTGAAGGGGCTGATGAGCAAGAATGGGGCAGTTTGCTACCCACCTACCCTTTTCGGGCCAGGGACTTTAGGCACTGTGCACCCTCCGTGGACCCCTGCTCAAGAGCCTCCCAATAACCATCAGACTTCACCTGTGAGGCCAACTTGATTTTGTGGGTAGCTAGCACATCTCGACACAAGGATATGGAAGGAAGGCCACTAGAAGGCCCTACCTTGACAAGGGCTCACTCCATGGGAGCGCGAGCGGGCTTTTCGAGGGCATCGAGTCGGCCCGCGCGGGCGGCGCATGTCATGCGGCGGTTCGGGGGTCGAGGCGGATCATTGTATCGAAGGTTGGATCAGACTACCCTTCCCTGCCGTGAAGATCCGCTTCCGCCTTGGCATATTGTCGAGCATTGTCATTTTGCTGCTCATTGCGACCTCCTCCATCTGGATGGCCGGAGACTGGGCGGCACGAAGGACGGCCTCATCATTGACCGACCTATTGATGAGTCGGGTCGGGGCGAGTGTTTCCGAGAGACTGGCCCGCCAATTGGATCCAGCGATTGCCGCCACTCGTTCGCTGACCGCCATGCTGGAGGAAGGCTTGATATCCCTAGATGAACCCGATCGGCTCCTGGACATGCTGGAGATCCACGTCTCCGAGCTCGGCATCGACCGTATGTATGTCGGAGCCGAGGATGGCAGGTTCTTCATGGTGGCCCTCCAGCCCGATGCTCCTCCCAGACGACGGGTAGTACACCCATCGGAGAACAGGCAGTTTTGGACATGGGTCAACCCTGATGGCTCGGTAGGCCGTGAGGATGAACCGGTCTCTTTCGATCCCAGAACGAGGTCCTGGTACGAGCGCGCCTCCGAGCATGGAGAGAGCTGGACGAACGTGTACAGGTTCGAGTCCGACAACCAGCCTGGCATTACAGCCGCCGCGCCCGCTTCGGCACCGAACTCTGGCTGCGAACCTTGCGTCGTGGGAGCAGACGTGACCCTGGCGGAGCTATCGGAGTTCCTCGAGAGACTGGAGGTAAGCGTCAATGGGCTCGCATTCATCCTCGACGAGACCGGGGATCTCATTGCCCACCCGGACCAAGAGCTGGTCCTCGGCCATGGCGAGTCCTTGCAGCCGACCCTAGCGCCATCGCCATTGGTGGAGTCCGCGGCCGCCCAGCTATCCGAGATGGAAGCAGAAGACGAGAATCCCTTCGATCATGGCCGCCTCAATTCGGAAGAGAAAGACCTGGGCCGGAGGGTGACCATCGACGGCGAGACAGGCCTCGCTCATTGGCGAGTAGCGATCCTTCCTCTGACCGTGAAAGCGGGCTTGCCGCCCTTCACGGTCGCAGTAGCCATCCCCGAGGCCGACTTTTTGGGCACGCTGCGACACACCCGTTTCATTTCGGTGGTGATTGCCCTCTTCTCCATAGGACTAGGCGTGATCCTTGCCGCCGTGTTTTCCCGAGGCATAGCCCGCCCCATATTGCACCTCGAGCGCTCGATGAGACGGGTGGGTTCCTTCGACCTCGACGTGGACACCAAGGTGGATACCGTCTATCTGGAGCTGCTTCACATGGTCGAAGCCTTCCAGAAGATGGTAGGCGGCCTGCGCAGTTTCTCACGCTACGTCCCGAAGGATGTCGTCCGGGATCTAGTTGCCACTGGCAGGCAGGCCGAGCTTGGAGCCGAGGAACGGGAGCTATCAATCTGCTTCTCGGACATAGCCGGCTTTACGGCTCTATGCGAGAAGATGGAGCCTGCCGACCTCGTCGCTCAGCTTGGAGAGTACTTCGAAACGGTTGTCAGCGCCATAAAGGAGCAGGGCGGCACGATCGACAAGTTCATTGGTGATGCCATAATGGCTCTTTGGAACGCCCCTCGCTTCAACCCCGACCACGCCCTTGCGGCCGCCCTGGGAGCGCTAAACGCATCGAGCGCCGTAGACCAGCTCAACGAGCGATGGAGGCGATCGGGATTGCCACAGTTCGAGACCAGGTTCGGCATATCCACCGCCACCGTCGTCGTGGGAAATGTAGGGTCCAGCCAGCGTCTCGCCTACACAGCCCTCGGGGATGGGGTCAACCTGACTTCGCGTCTCGAAGGGGCCAACAAGCATTACGGTACTCGAGTCCTGGCCTCGGACTCCCTGGTTTCGAGGCTGCCTCCCCGGCTGCTCGTCGTGCAGCCTGTCGACATTCTGGTGGTAGCGGGCAAAAAGAAGAACGTGCGGATTTTCGAGATAATCGGCAAAAAGGAAGACGTGGAGCCCGCGCGCGTGGAAGCCGCGGCCATGTACACCGAGGCCTTCGAGCTCTACCTGGCAAGAGAGTTCGAGAAGGCGGCCCGCCGCTTCGAAGAAACGACGCATCGACTCCCAGGCTATCGTCCCGCCGAGCTTCTTCTCGAACGCTGTCGACTCTTCTTGACGGAGCCGCCCTTGGAGGACTGGGATGGCTCTTTCGTCATGAACGAAAAGTAGGAAGAGCCGGCAGGAGTGAGGTCAGGGATCCACCTCCAAGCCAAGGCGAAACCGAGGTTCATCGGCAGTACGAGTGCGATGATCATCCAGTTGTCCTGACCGAACCAGGGGAGCACCTTCAGTGCCACAGCCAAGGCGCCCATAACCGCCAGGAGCAGCCAGATCGTCCAAAGCCAACGAGCAGCCCACCTAGAGCCGGTCATCAAGGCAACCCCCAGCGGCAAAGCCAGGAACGTCAGGGGACTTGCAAGCAAGAGGTTCTCATTTCGATAGGTTACCGTGTGCTCCGTGATCGTCCACATCAGGAACAAGAGCGTAGCCGGCAGCCCAACGACCAACCCGACGAGCACGTTCTCGATGCCGAAAAGCACTC
>SKWY01000373.1 GCA_007128675.1 Deltaproteobacteria bacterium
CCATCCAACAGCCCCATATCGGCAGCACCGCGAATCTCGGAAACATCGGCAGTATCGATAAATAGCTTCATTCTCTTTTCTCCATGCGGTTCAAAAGGTGGGCGCTGACCTTACACTCTTTGCGGAGCTGGTGACACCTTCGAGGAGGGCCCGGCTAGGTCGGCATCCCGCTGCGCCGGAAGAGCCTCTTCTCGAGGTCAAAAGCTCCAAGGGGTAGCGATGGAGAAGACGTCTCGCCAGAAACAGCGATGAGGCGCGAAAGCTGCCGGGCTCGACGGCAATGCACGCAAGGGCCGAATGCCGTCGAGCCAAAGAGTCTATGGATATCTAGTACTACTCGAGGGTAGAGACATCCAGGGAACCATCGGGTTGCCAGTAGGCCAGAACGGTGACTACGCCTGCCCGAGCCTCCAGGACCTCTATCTTGGCATAGGTGACGTCGTCCCCACCGCGGTCGAGCCGAAGCGCATAGATGTTCTCGGACATATGAAACCCTGTCGAGCCCTCACCACCGGTCCGGTAACCGGCCCCGATCACGAGATTGGCCACCCCTTCACCGTCCGGCTCGTAACCCTCCCCGGGAACCTCGTCCACCTCATGGAAGGAGACCTCGTTGCCAAGGTTGATCGCCTGAACATGGGCGCCAAGCTCGAACGTGGGACCGTCGAGATGGGACACGTAGAGGTCGTAATCGTCGGCGGCGGGGTCGGCTATCACGAGCATCGGTGCTAGATAGATCTTATTGATGCCTTCGTGCATCGAGACCTCGAACTCGACCGCCTCGCCAGGCTGCCAGTCATGTCCGTTGTCCCCGTTGTCCCCGTTGTCCCCGTTGTCCCCGTTGTCCCCGTTGTCTCCGTTGTCCCCGTTGTCCCCGTTGTCTCCGTTGTCCCCGTTGTCTCCGTTGTCCCCGTTGTCTCCGTTGTCCCCGTTGTCTCCGTTGTCCCCGTTGTCCCCGTTGTCCCCGTTCTCCTCATGGCCGTTTTGCTCGGCTGGATCCTCCGGCTCTCCACAGCCCGCAAGAAGGAAGAAAGCAGCCACTATCGATACGACATACAAAAAGGTCTTGCTCTTCATTGCATCTACCTCGTGAATCATTTGTTGTTGACAGGCCTCGTTCGTGCTCGCACGGCGAACACTGAACAAAGGTGCGTCTTGGCATCTCGCGCAATGCAAATCCCATGATGCACGCGCTGGGATGCCTATATCAGCCTAGCCCGCTCTCGTCACGAAAGCTCACCGCCGTTTGGGCGTCGCTGAAGTTCTCGGCCTGGAGCACTCGTGACTACCGCTTGAGAACAAGCGGCATAAATAGCTAACTATGGCCTCTCACAGCCAAGCCAGATGATTGGAGTCATGAAGTGTCACAGAAAGATCCATACAAAGATCCCGATCCCCAAGAGACGGCGGAATGGCTCGACGCCTTGGACGCGGTCATTCGAGAAGAAGGACCGGAGCGCGCACACCACCTAATCGAGCGCCTCATCGACAAGGCTCGTCGTTCCGGCGCCTATCTCGCCTGCTCCGCGAACACGGCCTACGTCAACACGATTCCAGCTCACCTGGAACCGAGATATCCAGGTGACCCCTCTTTGGAGCACCGTATTCGCTCTTACATAAGGTGGAACGCCTTGGCCATGGTCGTACGCGCGAACAGAGAAAGCTCCGAGCTCGGGGGACACATCGCCACGTTCGCTTCAGCCGCGACCTTGTACGACGTCGGTTTCAACCATTTCTGGCGGGCGCCTTCCGAAGCGAACGGCGGCGATCTCGTGTTCATCCAAGGCCATTCCTCCACCGGCATCTATGCGCGAGCCTTTCTGGAGGGTCGCATCGACGAGGAGCAACTGGATCATTTCAGGCGAGAGGTCGACGGCCGCGGGCTGTCTTCCTATCTACATCCTTGGTTGATGTCGGACTTCTGGCAGTTCCCGACCGTCTCCATGGGCCTAGGTCCCATCATGAGCATCTTTCAGGCACGATTCATGAAGTACCTGGATGACCGCGGCCTCGAGAGCACGAAAGGACGCAAGGTTTGGAGCTTTGTCGGTGATGGGGAAGTCGACGAGCCAGAGACTCTTGGATCAATAGGCCTTGCCGCGCGTGAACGTCTCGACAACCTGATCTTCGTAATCAACTGCAATCTCCAAAGGCTCGACGGTCCGGTCCGTGGAAACGGCAAGATAGTTCAAGAGCTCGAGGCCATCTTTCGAGGCGCTGGCTGGAACGTAATCAAGGTTCTCTGGGGAAGCTACTGGGACCCCCTGTTCGCACTCGACCACAAGGGCCTTCTCCATCAACGGATGATGGAATGCGTCGATGGCGACTTCCAGAACTACAAGGCAAAAGACGGCGCCTATGTGAGAAAGCATTTCTTCGGCAAGTACCCCGAGCTTTCGGCCATGGTGGCGAAGATGACCGACGAGGACATTTGGCGTCTCAACCGTGGAGGCCACGATCCCTTCAAGGTCTACGCCGCATACCAGACAGCCGTGAACCATGAAGGCCGTCCGACGGTGATCCTCGCTCATACGGTCAAGGGGTACGGGATGGGCTCATCCGGCGAAGCTCAGATGCGAACCCATTCCCAGAAGAAGATGGAGTTTACGGACATGAAGTCCTTTCGGGACAGATTCAAGATCCCGTTATCGGACGAGGAGGTTGCGGAAGCAAAGTACGTACGACCTCCACGAGATTCTCTGGAAATGCAGTACATGAAGGAGAGAAGAGATGCCTTGGGAGGCCATCTACCGGTGCGCATGGTCAGAGCCCCAAAGCTCGAGATCCCGAGACTATCAATCTTCTCCTCGCTCCTTCAGCCGAGCAAGGAGCGCAAGCTCTCCACCACCATGGCTCTTGTCAGGCTAATCTCGACACTCGCGCGAGACGAGAAGATCGGCCGCCGTCTCGTCCCCATCGTTCCCGACGAGGGCCGCACGTTCGGAATGGAGGGACTATTTCGGCAGCTTGGCATCTACTCTAGAGAGGGACAGCTCTACGAACCTCAGGATCGTGATCAGCTCACCTACTACCGAGAAGCCAAGCAAGGACAAGTGCTGGAGGAGGGAATCAACGAGGCCGGAGCAATCTCCTCATGGATCGCGGCTGGCACCTCATACAGCGTCCATGACATCGCCATGATTCCCTTCTATGTCTTTTACTCCATGTTCGGCTTTCAGCGAGTAGGGGATTTGATTTGGGCGGCCGCCGACATGCAAACTCGGGGCTTTCTCATTGGAGCAACCGCCGGGCGCACCACCCTTTCGGGAGAGGGGCTTCAGCATCAGGACGGGCATAGCCATGTCCTGGCCGCCAATGTCCCGAACTGCATCAGCTACGATCCTACATTCGCATACGAGCTTGCCGTTCTAGTCCATGCCGGCATGCAGCGCATGTACGAAGATGAACAAGACGTCTTCTACTACATCACCACGATGAACGAGAGCTACTCGCATCCAGGCATGCCCGAGGGCTCCGAGGAGGGAATCGTACGGGGCCTATACTTGCTTCGAGAAGGAAAGATGGGCCGTTTGCGAGTTCAGCTTCTCGGCTCGGGAGCAATACTGCTGGAGGTACTGGCCGCCGCTGAGCTTCTCGCAGATGACCATGGGGTCCAGGCCGATGTATGGAGCGCCACGAGCTTCAACGAGCTTGCCAGGGAAGGAAGAGACCTCGAGCGAGAGGCAAGGCTACAGCCCTCGAACAAGGCCCCACAGCCATGGGTGACTCGTTGCCTCGCGTCTCGAGAGGGTCCAGTCATTGCGGCTACCGACTACGTCAAGGCATATCCGGATCAGATAAGAGCTTTCATTCCAAAGTCCTATACCGTGCTCGGCACCGATGGCTTCGGAAGATCCGATCTTCGTTCGACTCTTAGGCGGCACTTCGAGGTCGATAGAGCCAACATTGTGGTAGCCGCGCTCACGGCCCTAGCCGAAGAGGGGAGCATTCCAATCTCCAAGGCAGCCGAAGCCATTACTCGATACGGAATCGATCCAAGCAAGCCGAACCCACGGCTGGCATAGACAAGAAGGGCAGCTCCATGGCCAATGTCGTCGAAGTGAAGGTCCCGAACATCGGGGATTTCGAGAATGTCGAGATTATCGACGTGCTCGTGGGATCTGGAGACGAGGTAAACGTCGAGGATCCCTTGATCACACTGGAGTCAGACAAAGCGTCAATGGACGTGCCCTCCCCTCTCACGGGCACCATACGCTCAATAAGGGTCAAGGCCGGAGACCGAGTTTCCGAGGGCGATGTCATCCTCGAGCTAGAAACCAAAGAGGAGAAAGAGGCGGGGCCGGAACCGAAAGACGCACCCGTCGCAACGAAAGAAGAGAGCCTGAAGGCTAGTCCCTCGACTCGAGAGAGCGCGGCGGCACGTGAAGAGAAAGCGGCCGCCCAGTATCAAGACCTCCAAGAGGCTACTCAAGGAAGAAAGAGTGAGCTTCGCCCTTCTCCGACCGAATCGATGGTTGATGGCCCCTCAAGACCCAAGGCTCATGCATCTCCTTCCGTGCGCCGCTTTGCAAGAGAGGTCGGAGTGGATCTGGGTGAGCTCAACGGAAGCGGACCGAAGCAGCGGATCTTGATAGAGGACGTCAAGGGATACATGAAAAGCAAGC
>SKWY01000236.1 GCA_007128675.1 Deltaproteobacteria bacterium
TCAGCATGCTGGTGGGACCTCGCTGCGTCAGCTCCTGTGACGGCTTCGCGCAAGTCTTCAGTGAGAACGGTTTCGGTCCGCTCGTCGGCCTGCCCACCGCGGCTGGCTTCACGAGCTATCGAATGACGCACCACGTCTCTACTCCAAGGAGCGGCGTTAACCTCGGGTTCGTTCACCTGGCATTCTCCAGAGACAGGAGCGGCGCATCGGGAGAGGAGATAGAGGCGGTGCCGCTTCCGATTGACTATCGAGTGGAGAGAACCTTCGAGAACCGCCACGTCTATGATCATCGACTCGTGCAGGGCGCTATAAAGATTCTCGAGGCGGACGTGGTCGATGAGGTGTCCTCTTCCATGCAGGGCCGCAGACGACGTTGACCAGGTCATTAGGCTCCACATGAGGACCGGAGCGGCTCCGCGCAAAGGCAAAGGTAGCTTTCTTGACCTAAGCCCTCCTCATGGTACGTCAGAGATTGAAATGGCCAACCCCAATCGTCCAGTCACGACAAACGTGCTCATTCCGGAAAGCCACCGCGAGGCTCTGAAGGATCTTGCGAAGAAGACGAGAGTTCGCCAGAGCGAGTATCTTCGAGAAGCAGTAGCGGACCTGCTAAACAAGTACGCAGACGCAATCGAAGAGGGATCGAGCGAAGCGGCCTAGGCATCCCGAGCACCGAGTTCGTCAGCAGGCGCTGAACCGAGGGAGTCATCGGCACGGCCGCGGCTGCTCGCATGCTGACCGGAGACGGCCGAGTCCTCGACTGGGCGGTCTGCCCCGCCACCCCCTCCAACCCTGACGGCGGCGATACGAGTCAAAACTCTCTCACGCCTAGGTAGAAAGATCAGGCCAAGAGCAACGTGTTGAGCAAAAAGGCAGGCCCAAAACAGATTGGCTAGGGCAATCGCCTCTGTCTCCGGTAGGCCCTCGCCAAAGGAAAGGGAGAGGCCCAGGACAGTGAAGTACTGGAATGTGCCAAGCATGCCAGGCCCCGCCGGAATCATCGTTCCGATGATCTGGACCCCAAGCACCAACAAGCCCTGCATTAGGGTCATCTCGACCCCAAAGGCTCTGGCCAAGAGGAGAATAGCAGCGGCATTCGTCAGCCAGAACAAGAGAGACAAGCTCAAAAAGCCCATCCGGCCCCCCAAGGAGCCGGGTCCGCCAATCCCCGAAAGCAGAGGCGAGCCGACAGCCATCACCCACAGCCTCGCTCGTTCTCCCAAACGCCCCAGAAGACCCGCGGCAAGCTCGAGGGCGCCCTGGCGTCGCGAAGAAAGAAGGACGAGAAGGCCCGCAACGAGAACGAAGGCGCAAAAGAGAAGACCAGCGCCGCGCTGAAGCCAGATCGCTGCCGCCTCTTCGTATTCTCCCAGCGACAGGAGGACGAAGAGCATGCCTGTGAGCAGGGCCCCATCGAAGACCCGCTCTATGACAAGGGTCCCTAGGGCCGCGCTCATCTGGACTGGCGAACGGTTCGCACGCCCCGGATCGGGACGGGAGATCAGCCAGGGCCGTCCCAGCTCCCCAAGACGCATGGGAAAGAGCAGTAACGCCATGAACCCCACGGCGCATGCCCGGTGGAGATGTGAGAAGGAGAACGAGGCCAATGGCGAAAGAAGGAGCCCCCAGCGAACAGTTCGCACCAGGTGAGCCATCAACAGCATCAAAATACAGGCGGCGATCCATCTGGGCTCGGCCCTTCGCGCACCCTCAAGGATGAGCGAAAGATCCCGGTCCTTGAGGGTGAGCCAGATGAAGAAGGCGCTGACGCCAAGACCAACGAGGAAACGCCAAGCAAGGGATACCCAAAGTCGTGACGTTTGCCGCGAAGCCTTGTCCTCCGGGCCCATGGACGAGCCCGGAGCAGGAGCGCTCATCGGGGGCTCCCAACCGGAAAAATGGTCTTACCGGCCACCAAGCGCCTTGGATTGACGCCGAGCAGCTGGTTTCGAAGGGTGGATCCGACGGCTCGGTCGAGAAGCTCGATCCAGCGGCCGAGCTGACCCCTTGCGGTGGTGCCATCGTGAAGGTCCGTCGCCGCAACGGAGTAGAACCCTTCGGCAAGGAGCCTCGAGGCAAGCGAGCGAGCCCTTCTTCCGTAGAGACCTGCGAGGCTCCCGAGGTTGAGCTGAAAGTGTGCTCCCCCCTCGATCGCCCTTGCCACGATCTCCATGTCCTCGAAGACCTGGCAGCGCTCCGGATGGGCGATGAGCGGAGTCATTCCCGCCAGCCGCATTCGGAATATCTGGCTGGCGAGAGCCGGAGCAGGCCCATCCATCGCTACCTCGACCAGGTAGACGGAGCCGGCACCACCCAAAGGGACCCCATCGCCCCCCATCAATAGCTCGAACACGCCCTCATCCAGATAGTGCTCCGCGCCTGGGAGCACATCGAACTCTAGGCCTTCGCCAATCAACATGGCCGAAAACGTCGCGGCCGCGCGCCTTAGCTCCTCCGGATGATTAGGAAAAAGATCGGTACGAATATGGGGGGTGACGGCGGCGCCGGTCCAGCCACGAGCCATGAGCTCACGGACCATCTCGATCGACTCGGCCATGTCCTCGGGCCCATCGTCGATATCGGGTACTAGATGTATGTGTAGGTCCAAATACATATCGCAAACTCGAGGAAAGCCTCATACGTAAGCAATTGACCGGCTCCACGTAATCCTTGCCGCCAAAAGGGCCTCAGCTCCATAACACAAGGCGAGGGGTAAGCCTCAGAGCGACGGGTGAACAACGGTATTCTTCGGGACCTTGCCTGCCAGGACGGCTTCCACGGCGTCACAGCAAAGCCTTGCCATCTGTGCTCTGGCGGTGACCGTTGCGCTTCCCGTGTGAGGAGTCATGACCACATTCTTCAGCTGGAGCAAGTCTGGATGAATGGCCGGCTCGTTCTCGAATACATCCAGCCCAGCCCCAAAGAGCCTTTCACCTCGAAGCGCCTCGGCGAGCGCCGCCTCGTCGACCACCGGCCCCCTCGCGGTGTTCACGAGTACGGCTGTGGGCTTCATCAGACTCAACCTGCGCCGATCGATGAGATGATGTGTTTCGGGTGTCAGCGGCACGTGAAGAGACACGAAATCGGCTTCGGTAAGGAGGTCGTCGAGCGGCTGGCTCCTTGCACCCTTTGCAACAATGGAGGGTAGATCCTCACGCGCGTGGTAGCGGACATCCATTTCAAAGCCTCCACCACGAGAGATCATCGCTCGACCGATGCGGCCAGCACCAATGACTCCCAGCACCTGCCCCGCAACCGGCATTCCGAGAAAGAGGGATGGAGCCCAACCGTCGAACATGCCCCCGCGAAGGAAGACCTCGCTTTCCGGAATGCGACGCGCCGCCGCAAGCAACAGGCCGAAGGCAAGATCGGCGGTAGCATCGGTCAGAACGTCGGGAGTGTTGCAAACAGCGACCCCATGCCGGCGAGCCGCATTGATATCTATGTTGTCATACCCTACCGCGAAGGTTGCTATGCACTTGATGCCGGACGCCACCACCGCTTCATCTATGGGATCGGACAGGAGAACTATCAGGGCATCGCTACGGGCTGCCTCCTCGACCAACTCCTCGTGGGTCAACCGTTCAGATGATGTGCGAACGACGACCTCGTGACGAGAGGCCAGCTCCTCGACCGCTTTTCCAGGCAGCTCACTTGTTACGAAGATGCGGCTCATAGGATTCCTTTAGGCGATGGGGTTCAGGTGAAACGTAGCGCATCCGACGGGGGCGCACCGAAACGAAGGTCGAGGTCCATCGAGCCTTTTCGGGCCGGCCCCTCATCCAGCCCACGCGGGCGACGAGGGAGACAATAGTCGGCATCCGGGAAAGCCTGGCGCCCTCACTCGGTCTCACCGTTCTCGTCATCAAGGCTTGCCCGCTGCCGAAGGTGTGCGGCGATGTCGGCATCCCCTGCTGGCGGCCCAGGCACTCTGTACTCTTCTCCCATCCAACGACCAAGATCCACCATCTTGCAACGATCGCTACAAAACGAACCATGACTCCCCGACTGCTCCAGGAGCTTGCCGCAGATGGTGCATTTGCGAGGCCTAATAGACATTTCCTCGAACCTTGTGCCCTTGCTTGCGCCCACGGCCCTCAGGGATCCACTCCACCGCTTACCAACAGGCAGCGACTCTCGCTCGAAGAGTCCGAAGGAGGGTCCTTATCGATCTCCCTTACAGTGGGCTCTCTTGCAAAGGCCGACAATCTCCCTAGACCCAGCGCCTTCAGATGAGCCCATGCACTTGCCAGGACACGTCTTTGGCCATGGTGGAAAAGCGTTCTTTTCGCCTCGTCATAGGTAAGCCATTGGTACCAGCGCCCCTGTGAATCCAGGACATGCTCTCGGCCGTCGGGTTCGGGCCTCATTTCCGCCGGGTCTTCGACTAGAGCCAGGAAGTAGACCACCCACTTCTTGATGCGAACGCCGGAGCGGTGAAAGACGTAGACGTCGATCGCCTTGTAGCCGGGGATGAGGCGAACGCGGGAGAGCCCAGTCTCCTCCTTGCATTCTCGAAGCGCCGTCTCCTCCTCTTTTTCGCCTTCTTCCCGTCCACCCTTGGGAAACTCCCATGTGGCCTTGGGGTTTCGGACCTGACCGGAGTTCAGGAGA
>SKWY01000091.1 GCA_007128675.1 Deltaproteobacteria bacterium
GCTGCGTGCAGCAGGAGGACGGCACCTGGCCCTGGCAGAACCCTCACTGCATAGGTCCCTGCGATGACAACCCCGATGGCTTCTACCATTTCCTGCAGCCGATATCGGCTGGCACGGGACAGTGCATTCGTGACTGCTACTACGATGGAGACTCCGGCTGGGGCAACGATGGATGCCAGTGGGATCATCGCTGCGATCCCCTGAACCCACGGCCCGAGCACTGTGGCTACGATGGAAGAGATTGCATCGAGCCGCAAGAGCAGATGTGTCATGACGTCTGCGTGCCGATTGTGCCAAACGGCTGCGACTGCTTTGGATGCTGCGAGCTACCGATGCCCGACGGCACGTTTGAGTACCGCTTCATAGGTACCACGACAGGTGGAGAGGCCACATGCAACCTGGACAACGTGGAAGATGGCTGCAACCCTTGCACGCCTTCCATCGACTGCCTGAACGAGTGCGGCCCATGTCAGCTCTGTCTTGGAAGGACCGAGCTGCCGCCGCACTGCTATGGCTCGGAGCCCGATCCCGACGACCCAGTTGATCCTGATGATCCGGACTATCGGGAGCCTATCGATTGTACCGATCCGGAGCAGTGGGATCCCGACTACTGTCAGTGTCCCTATGACGTTCAGCCATGTGGCCTGGAAGGTCAGGATCCGTGTCCGGCAGGCTTCTACTGCCTCACCGGTTGCTGCGTGGAGTTTGGATAGGCCGGCTTAGCGAGGGCCATGCTCGCCGCCGCATCAGGCGGCGAGCCGCTCTCGTCTCGCTCGAAGCTCGCGAATTAGCCGTTGCCGGCTCTCATGTCGGCATGGTCCCATGGGCATGCACGGGCGCTGCTCGACGCCTCTAAACGGCCACGTTTCGAAGAGGATCGATGACGACAAAGGGATGCCGCCAGCCGGCCGAGTGGGAGCCTCACGAATCGTGTTTCCTCGCTTGGCCTAGTCACAAGGATCTTTGGAAAGAAGGCTTGGCGGCCGTGAAAGCAAGCTTCGTGGAGCTTTGTCGCGCCATCGCCAGTTGTGAACCTACGGACGAGAAGCCCGCCGAGCGGCTCGATGTTCTCGTGCTCGACGAAGCGGGCAGAGAGGAGGCCCTTGAGGCTCTGATCGGCGCGGGCGAGCTTGATCTTCATCTGTCCTCCTTTGGTGACATCTGGCTGAGAGACACGGCTCCAATCTTTCTGAAGGACGAGAAGGGGAGGCTTTTTGCTACTGCCTTTCGCTTCAATGGCTGGGGAGGCAAGTATCTGCTCCCAGGAGACGAGACGGTCGCCGCCGAGGTAGCGGCCATCGCCGGCGTTTACTTGAATCCGGCTGATATCGTTTTGGAGGGAGGGGCGGTCGAGGTAGATGGTGAAGGCACGTGTATCACTACGCGTCAGTGCGTACTCAACGAGAACCGAAACCCGGGCATGAACGAGAGTGACGCCGAAAGGATTCTCGGCCCCGCGCTAGGAGTGAGCAAGTTCATCTGGCTCGACGAGGGCCTCGCCAACGATCATACCGATGGTCACGTGGACAACATCGTTCGTTTCGTAGGACCGGGGCGAGTGGCTTGCATGTCGCCTGAAGCCTCCGATCCGAATCGCCGCGTACTGCAAGATGTCCGGGCTCGTTTGCGCGGGGCGCGGGATGCCGCCGGAAGACGTCTCGAGATTATCGATGTGCCCTCTTGCGGCGCTATCCTATCCGGTGACGGCGCTTTGATGCCGGCGAGCTACATGAACTTCTTCATATCCAATCACGCCGTAATAGTGCCCGTGTACGGATCCCGCTCCGATCATCTTGCCGTGGATCTCATCGGCGGGTGCTTTCCGGATAGGCGAGTGGTGGGGATTGATGCCCGCACGCTGCTCGAAGGGGGCGGGGCTTTTCACTGCATTACCCAGCAGCAACCTTCCATCGTGGGCAAGGAAGGGTTCAATGGAGAGCAATGACGGGCGTTGTCCCTAGGCTCGGCGCCAGTATCGGCGAAGAGAGCTGGCTAGGGCTTCCAGGCCGGGGCGCCAATGCCGGCGCCCGAGAACGAAAAAACGCATCTGGAGATGTGCATGTCCGAGCAAACCACCATGAAGGTCGCGGCGCTGCAGTACTCTTTCGGAAACGATCGAGAGGAGAACGTTGGAAAGATCGAGGCGGGCATCAGGGCTGCCGCCGCCGCTGGAGCCAACGTAGTTCTTCCTCCGGAACTCTTCGAGGGCCCATATTTTCCAGCAATCGAGCATGAGGCCTTCTTCGCTCTTGCTCACCCTCTGGATGGACACCCCACGATTGACCGCATTCGCTTCCTTGCAAAGGAGCTGGGGGTGGCGGTGCCCGTCTCCTTCTTCGAGCGCGCCGGCCAAGCCTACTACAACAGCGTGGCCATGGTGGGACCGGCTGGGGATGTCTTGGGTCTCTACAGAAAGAGCCATATACCCGATGGCCCCGGCTATGAGGAGAAGTACTATTTTCGTCCAGGGAATACCGGCTTCCAGGTATGGCTGACGCCGTGGGGCCGGATTGGGGTAGGGATCTGCTGGGATCAATGGTTTCCCGAGGCGGCTCGAGCGATGGTGCTGATGGGAGCGGACGTGCTGTTCTATCCGACAGCCATCGGCAGCGAGCCCGAGGATCCGGGGCTAGAGACGAAGGAGCCTTGGCAAAGGGCAATGATTGGACATGCAGTATGCAACGGGGCGCCCGTCGTGGCGGCCAATAGAGTAGGCCGTGAGGAACGGCAGGAATTCTACGGTCACTCATTCATTTGCGACTCTCTTGGCGAGAAGCTCCGCGAGCTTGGTAAGGGCGAGGAGGGCATCATAGATGCCGAGATCGATCTCGAGCTGGTCCGAAGAAGGCGAGCTGCCTTTGGGTTCTTCAGGGATCGCAGGCCAGAGCTATACGATGTGGTCTGTACGGCCGACGGCCAGGCCTCTAATGTTGTCGAGGCCAAGAAATAGTCAGCTTGTCGAGGGACGGAGACAAGGCAGTTTGATAAGGAGGAGCCGTGCAGCGACCTTCCATTGTGCTCTTCGATGTGGATGGAACGTTGGTGGCCAGCGACGGGGCGGGCAGGCGGGCGGTCTTGAGCGCCTTTCGCCGCCTCCATGGCCGCTGTGACGCAATAGGTCAGCTCTCACTGGGAGGTATGACCGACCGGGCCATAATGCGTCAGGGACTGGATGCCATTGGTGAAGAGGCCTCCGACGCTCTCATAGACGCACTTATAACCGTCTATCTCGAGGAGCTTCACGAGGAGATGGCGGTAGCCGGGGTCTGTTGGGCTCTGCCCGGGGTGGAGCAGGTGGTGGATGTCTGCCTTGCCAGCAAGGATCTGGCGACGGGTCTTGGGACCGGGAACGTGGAGCTTGGCGCAAGGCTGAAGCTCGAGGCGGCGGGGCTGGGTGGTCGCTTCTCCTTTGGGGGCTATGGCTGCGACGGGGAGGCGAGGGATCTGCTCCTTCTAGCAGGCGCGCGACGCGGGGCCGCACGCCTTGGGCGTAAGCTGGAGGAGTGCAGGGTCGTAATCGTGGGAGATACGCCCCGGGACGTTCGGGCCGCTCGAGCGATTGGAGCAGAGTGCATCGGGGTGGCCACCGGCTCCTTCGACAGGGATAGCTTGCTCGAGGCGGGGGCGGACAAGGTGTTCTTGGAGCTTTGTGCCCCCGGGGCCATCGAGGCGATTCTGGGCTAGGACCGAAAGAAAGCTGGTACGGGGAACGACGGGAGCGACGAACTCCCCACCGGGTCATGCTTCTGTTTCGCGGCAGCCGTGCCGGCGCTCCTTGATGGGTGCTTACGCCCTATCTTGCAGGCTCCCGACACCCGCCTCTCTTGCACAGTGCGCGGAGCAGAAGATCGATCCTTCCGACTCCACCCCATGACCGATGATTCTTAGGTCACAATGATTGCAGGTTGGCGCTAGTGTCTGAATTGCGCACTCGAAGCTGTCGAATACGTGGACATTGGACCCCATCCGTACTTCGAAGGCCTTGTCGTAGTCGTTTCCGCACCGCTCGCATCGAGGCATGATGGTTCCCCTATTGTGTGGCCGCCGCGAGGGCGGCTTGGCCCGCCTGTGGCGCACGATGTCCTTCGTGCTCCTTGGTGAACGCTAGGGACGAGTTCCTTGGATGGCCAAGATACGAGGGCCGCCGTCCCTCACATCGCCGTGTAGCATACGCCGCCTACTTTTCGCAGGCCGACTCGTGGCTCTCGCAAGGCCGAGCTACCCTCCATCCTCCCTGCGGCAAGTCACCTGTCGAGTGAAGTCTCCTACCGCGCCCGAAGGTGCGGCCTCTTCGGTCGAATCGAGCCCTTGCCCGATTCTTCGAAGGACCGACCCGACGATCGAGGCATCCCCAAACCTCAGTCGAGATCCCGAACGGCTCTTACCATGAGGGTGAAACCTCCTCTGTCTGCTTCATCGAAGGAGGTTGCCCCAATGCGATAGGTGCCGGGCACTAGATCCTTCACTAGACGTGAGTTCGTGCTGCTTGGAATGTCGTCATTCTCGTCTATCAATGATCCAGACTCCGTCTCGAGCACGAGGTAGGTATCTATCTGGTCCGACATCAGATCGATCTGAACTTCCTTTGGCTTCTCGATGATAAGGGAGTAGTACTCGATAGGACTGCCGCGGCGATGGCAAACATCGGATTCGTCGGTAAGCTCGCCCTCGATGCTCGTTCCCATCGAGATGGTCGATATGGGTTCGGGTAGACTCAGCCCTCGTCCCAGGACAGTGTACCGCCCGCCGCCATCGGCGGACTGGGACGTGGCCCACAGGACATAGGACCCTGGCTCTGGAAAGTAGTGAGTGATTCGTGCGTCGAGACCACCACCCGAGTCGTCATCCATTTCCAGTACAGTGCCGCAGTCGGTCGTTAGAACAAGATAGGAGTCGAAGTCCTCGCTTCGCATCGTGAAGTCGTAGAGGCCCGGCTGCTCGATATGCACGGAGATTGGGTAGCCTTCTCTTCTGGAGGCTGGGACCGGCCTTCTATTGGCTCCGAGCAAGCCGAAGAAGGGGGACTCGAGCTGGAACTCTCGAGAGCGCTCGACCTCGAGCTTCTCCAAGGAGAGGGTGTAGCGGCCGATGCTGTCCCGATCATAAGAGGTAGCGAGGATCTCGTAGGTTCCTGGCCCCAGATCCATGACCAGCCTGGAGTCCGTCGTTCCTCCAAAGTCGTCGTTCTCGGCGATTATGTTGCCGCTTTCGAGATCGACGAGTGAGAGGAAGGCGTCGAAGTCCGTGGATCGAAGCGTGATCCCGACCGTGGAGGTCTCCGACAGGTCGAACCTATAGGCGTTCATATGCCCGCTCGTAGTCGGATGAAGGGCGCCGCCCCCTATTAGGTGCCCCTGCACCTCACCCGGAAGGGAGAGTTCATCATCTGTTTCGATGAGCTCGGTACGTAGCTCGAAGGGACCGAAATCTCCGCTCGATAAGCCGGAGACGACCAGAATGTAGGAGCCTGCTTCCGGAGCCCTTCTGGTCAGGCTCACCCGTCTTCCCGGCGGATGCCCCGTAGTACCGACGAGGGTGCCATCCTGCGTGAAGAGGGAGAGGGCCGGCGAGAAGCCCGAGCTGCTGACAGTGGCCAGTAGCACGTCACCGGTGCGCAGTCTAATCTCGTAGGTTCGGTAGGGGGCACCCGTTGCCGGATTGATGGCCTCCTGTGCGCCGAGAACGCCAGAGCGCTCCTCGTTCGCTCGTAGCCGCTCGACATCCTTTATCAAGAAAGGAAAAGAGATCGCGCGAGTGGTGCCGCAGGATGCAAGGAGCAGCGAGCATACAGCCAGGGCGAGTACTGATCTTGAAGAGGAGAGCACGGGAACTCCTGTTCCTTGGAGGATGCGAAAATACCGGTCTCTTTGGCGGATATTGGCATCGTATCCGCTTCTCCCCGTTCTGGAAAAGCCCGAAACCGCGGCGAGTCGCCGGTCCATCGAGTTTCGAGGCGCCAAGATATATCGAGCATCGCGGCTTGCAATAGGGAACAAGACGCCGAAGCCGCGAGTCCACTACACATCGGTGCCATGCAAACAGAGCGGGGCGTAGGGGACTCGACGTCGTCCTTTGCCCAAAAGAAACCCTTGGAAGGCGCGAGTGCCCTACCAAGGGTTTGTACACAAACAGAGCGGGGCGTAGGGGACTCGAACCCCTGGCCTCCGGCGTGACAGGCCGGCGTTCTAACCAACTGAACTAACGCCCCATATTGGAATTCTGTCTTGGGCGGAACAGGGTTCGAACCTGTGACCCTCGGCTTGTAAGGCCGATGCTCTACCGCTGAGCTACCCGCCCCTCAGGCGGGACGCGACCTTATAGGCGACCAGACCCGTACTGTCAAGAAGGTATGAGCAGACTGTCGCCTCTATCGTCGAAATGGCTTCGTCGAGGAGTCTAGAGGCATGGCGATCGCCTGGGGATCAAGCTGAAGCCGAGAAAGGGCCGGGGTGCAAGGTGGGCCCTTTGAATCAGCCGTGTGTAGCGCGTGCAATTCCCACATCCGGCAGAAAACACGTCTTGCGCGCCTCTATGAGCGGGCTCGAGTAAGCTCTGGTCGTCGGAGTCGAGCTAGTCTATTCTCATCGAAGCCAATGACAGAGCCATCCCCCTTACCGCGCATCCTTCTAATGGACACAGCCGCCCTGTTTCCAGGACTTCAAGGTACCCTGGCTGCTCATGGCTACGAGGTCATTCACACGGATCCTGTCGAGGTGATAGGGCTATTTGCAGTGGCGCCTCCTGGCCTGGTCATGCTCGTTGGCCCGCCGGATGGTCCAGCGGCGGACGTCTTGGCCTATGTGCGTCAGCTTCGCGAACAAGATACCTTCATTCCGGTAATCGTCTTCCTAAAGGAAGCAGATGTTGCTCTGCGGGTCAGGTCACTTCGCGCCGGCGCCGATGAGTGTCTGGATGTCTCCATCGTCGATGAGGAGCTGATAGCCAAGATCGATGCGCTGCTTCGAATCAAGGGCATCCAGGATCGTATGCACCTGTCGCGCCAGCAGCTTCAGCGCATGTCCACGAATGACGCATTGACGGGTCTTTTGAACCGGCGACATTTCGAGGGATGTGTTCGTGTGGAGCTGCGCAGAGCGAAGCGTTACCACGATCCGTTGTCCCTGCTTCTCCTCGATCTCGATGGATTTCGCCAGGTCAACGAGGGCCACGGTGAGGATGTGGGCAGCGAGGTTCTTCGTACCATTGCCAACATGATCACCGAAGCGGTAAGGGACGTCGACCTCGCGGCCCGACTGTTTGCGGATACCTTCGGCCTTCTTCTTCCAAACACCCATCTCTCCGGAGCCTTGAGTGTGGCAGAGCGTGTGAGGAAGAATGTCGCCTCGAACACGTTCGAGGTACTGGGCACTTCCATCTCCATGACGGTTTCGGTCGGTATAGCCTTCTTTCCAAACAAGGACGTAAAGGCGGATGACGGTCTTTTTCGCTTGGCTCAAGAAGCGTTGCTGCAGGCCCGGCTTCAGGGCCCAGGTCGGATAGGGCTCTTTCAAGGAAGGCACTACGTCTACCAAGATGTCGATTGATCAGGCCGTCTCGATCGTTATGGCGGCGATGAGATCCCCCAGGGCAGAGGGTGCTCGCTAATTGGATTTCGTCTTCTTTTCGCCTTCTCTCGTGCCTATCTAAACGGCATGGCTTTGGCGTCGCATATGAGGGAGGCCCGCCGGGTAATCCATGAGCTGGCTAGCATGGGGCCCGATGGTCCTCCATTCGTCAGTTTGTATCTCAATACAAAATGGTCCGACGAGCATCAGCGAGAGCGTGCCCGGCTCTTCCTTCAAAGAAGAGCTCGTGATCTCCGAGATGAATGGAGGGGACGGCCTGATGGAGAGGATGCCGCTCGTTCCCTGGACTCAACGATGCAATGGATGACCCGCTACATCATCGAGCAGGGTGATCCCGCAGAGTCCAGGTGGGATGGGTTCGCTCTGTTCGTGAGTGGAGGCAGGGATCTTTGGGTTGCTTTTCGTGCCAGGGTGCCGATCGAGAACGAACTCGAAATCGAAAGGCAACCAAGGCTTCTGCAGATCGCCAAGGTGATGGCCGATCACTCGCCCGCCTTCGTCGTGCTGCTCGATGGTCGTTGGGTGCGGATCTTCGAGGTTGCCTTGGGTGCCGTCCTGGTGGAGGTAGACCTGGAGCAGTATCTGCCTGATCGGGTGGACTCGGGAGACAGGGGGCCTTTCGCCAAAAGGTTCTCCACAAGAGTTGGCCCGGCGGCTCTGGCTCGAGGTGATGGACTGAGTCAGATGCGGTTCCAAAGGCATATCCGTGACCACTTGGAGCATAACCTGAAGACGGCCGCGGAGCTCCTCGAGCGCCTGTCGGGACATGAAGGGCGGGCGCCTGTCGTAGTGTGCGGCGAGAACGAGCTGCGGGGGCTCTTTAGAAGGCTAGTGTCTGGTGCGCTGCGTGGCCGTATCGCCCATGAATCGAAGCTCGACAGCAAAGCTCCACGCCACCAGGTCGTGGATATGGCGGTAAGAGCTTTGAACGAAGCGACGCACCAGCAGCGAAGCCAGGAGATTGACTCGGTGCTGGGCCGGGCGCTTGGCTCCGGGACGTCGGCGGTCCTCGGGACCGAGGACACCATGCTGGCCTTGAATCAGTCTCGTCTGCATACTCTGTATCTCGACGACTCCTCCGGTGTCGGACAGGGCTGGCGGTGCATGAGCTGCGCGGCATTTGGACACAAGGCCGAGACGGGATGTCCCTTTTGCCGCGGACGAACTACGACGGTAGATCTCTTGCAGGAGATGACTCGAAGGGCGCTATTCAACGAGACTCGCGTAATCACCGTTTCCGGGCACCCACGCCTGCGCCATTACCGGGGGATGGCCGGGACCTTACGCCGAGGCCTCTCTCCGCCATCACCGCGAGTGGGGTATGCGACCCACGAGCCCCTGCCTCCTACTTGATTCTGGCTTTCCAACTCGCCGGCGAGTAGGGCCCATCCGCTCGTCCATCCGCGGCCGGATGCCCTCGGCATGCCGGACTCCCTCTACGCCAAGAGCCCGCGCGCGTCGGACGGCTACAACGACTGCTCGATCCCGCCAAGACGCATCGACGACCCGCGGGGCCTCGTGAGACCGTGGCGGGTCGCCAAAGCATGCTCATTCATTGCATCTAGCGAATCTCGATCTGCCTTGCCGTCTTCTTCTGCTGCTCGGTCTTGTGCAAGGTCACGTGGAGCAGGCCGTCCTTGAAGTTGGCTTCGATGTTTTGCGGATCTACGTTGTCTGGCATGTTGAATGAGCGCCTGAAGGAACCGTAGCAGCGTTCCACGCGGTGGAAGCGCTTGTTTCTTTCCTCGGTCTCCTCCTTGCGTTCTCCCCGGATGACGAGATAGTCATCCTCGACGACCGCCTCGACGTCTTCCTTTTTGACCCCAGGAAGCTCGGCGATGATCGTGAATGTATTGTCGTCTTCCAGTATGTCGACTGAAGGCGACCAATCGCTCAACGTCAAGGACTCTCTCGTGGTTCCGAGCGGCCCAAGGTTCATCATGCGGCTGATGCGGTCGGTCATGAGTTCCAACTCACGAAGAGGGTTGTATCTTGTCAGCTTCATCGTATTCTCCCTGCCTCTTTGGGTTTGGTGAATCCATTTCGATTCGAACCAGAGACGGTGTCTCGTAGGCGTTTTTCGCTGCAGGGAAACATAGGGCTCGAGTCGGCAGCCGAACTCGGCCGACTAGCTTGCCCGTACTCTTCCCCCTCCCCGCAGTCGAGGTTACCTCGAGTCACGATCCCCAGCCCCGGGAGCACTAGGCATTAGTGGGCTAGGAGGCAAGGCAAGGCGAGGTATTCGAGGCTACTCCTCGCGGCCCTCATCGAAGACGGACAAGCCGCGAATATCGCCCCGGTAGAATGCGACTAGGGCCTCACCGCGATTATTGAGGGCGAGGGAGAGGTAAGTCGACATATTGCCACCGGGAACCTCGAATGCTTCCCAAGCTTCACCTAGGTCACCGCTGGCGTTGGGGCGACGAAGGTAGCGAATCTGTGCTCCTCCCAGGCCCCGGCCGGGCAAGTGCTCATATGCGAGCAGAAGAGAGCCATCCTCACCACGCTGAAGGTCCATCGTGTTGGCCCTTCCAACGAGCGGAGAGTGGCTCCACTCTTCCTCTTCGAGCCTAGCGATCCAAAGCTGGCGCTTTTGCAGCACGAGGTAGGCAACTATCGGACGGTCCTCCTCATCGATGACGATGCCGCTCTTCCAGCCGGCGTCTTCCGTGCCTTCCACGTCTTCGACAATCCATTCGTCGGAGCCTTGCTCGAGGCGTCCGTAACGAAGATCGGAGCTGGACACCTTCCAGTTCGAGTAGGAGATGTGAAGATTTCCTCTACTATCCTCGGCAAGGCCGATGACGATGGAATGGGAGCCAGCGGCATCATCGTCGATGATTCTACGCTGCCATCTTCCAGGCTGATCAGGGTCCGGGGGTACGCGCCAGGCATGGATCAGCCGCTCGTTCGGGCCGTAGTAGACGGCGTGAATGGTGCCGTCTCTTCCGACAAGAAGACGGCCGGCCATGCCTATCTCGAAGCCTTGGTCGACGACCTCGAACAACCAGTCCTCGTGGCTGCCTGCTGGACGGCGCCTGTCCTTCGGGTCGGTGTTCTCGGAGCCAACTCGCATCGCGTGACGAAGCAGGCGATTGTCCTGGTTGTAATAGACCACGTGGGGGACGCCTTCGTCCGAGAGGGTCAAGGCCGTGTACTTACCCACGGCTCCGCGGCTGTCGACGGCGGTAATCTTCCATTCTCCATCGATTCGTTCCGCATGATGTAGAGCTCCGTTGTACGCGTCGGTGTAAGTTAGATGTGCCGTTCCATCGGAAGCCACCGCGATCGAGGGCCACCACCCAATGTCCCCGCCGGCAGGTGGACGTGTCATGTCGCTGACGGCCAGCGTGCCCGTTGCGCCTCCTTCGGGTCGGGCAGCTTCGACGATCTCGATGGTCCCGTCGGCATCGGAGAGGGGAAGGTCTGGGAGAGGCACATCCCTCTTGCAGCTCACCAAACAGACCGCGAGGAACGTGATCATGGAAGCGAGAACGAAGAGCTTGGAATCATTTCGCATGGCCTGTTTTCATATCATGGAAAGAAGCATTTCAGCAGGGGGGAAGTGGACTATTGAGTCTCAAGATGAGTTGTGCGCTCTCATCTCCGATCGGGCCCCTCTTGTTTCGAAGTCGGCTTGGAGAATAGTCGCCTAGCTCGGCCGTGGCTCGGGTGGCGCAAGGCTGAATGCACGAGAGGAGTCCCTCTGTTTGCGTTAGCGAAGAGCGACTGGGGCGGCGCTGTGGCTTGCCTGATTAGGACCGTTTATTGGCTCCCATCCGGCTTGACGGCTTAGCCCAAGGGGAATAAACGGTAGCCATGAGCGACGATCCAAGAAGCGGGGGATTCGACCCCGAGCAGATGAAGAAGCAGTTCAGTGACATTTGGAAGCAAACCGTCGAGCAGCTGGAGGACATTCGCGAGGCGGTCGTCAAGGCTTCCCAGACCGCGAGGGAGCGCCTCGATGCCACCTTCCTTCGAAGAGAGAGAGATCGCCTCTATCAGCAGCTTGGTGAGGATACTTTCGTCTTGATTGAGAGTGGCAAGCTGGAGCCTCCACGAGCTTTGCGGGATCTTCTTGATCGTATCCATGTGATTGGCCAGCAGCTCGACGAGGCCGAGAAGGAGGCCGCCGAGGCTGAAAAGGATGTGGAGCCGACTCGTCAGGCAGCGGCGAAGGACGGCGAGAAGGCTGCCGCCGGCGCAACCAAGAAGAAGGCGACGAAGAAGCCCGCGGCCAAGAAGGCGAGCAAGAAGACCGGTTCCACGAAAAAGAAGACCGGCACGGCCAGCAAGAAGAAGGCTACTCGCAAGAAGGCCACCTGATCGCGGTGGTGGCCCGTTGGGGCGAAGCCGCGGCCCGATGTTCCGTGCTCTGACGCACGTAGGGCACAGAGTCCTTTTGGCTTCTCTTGCTCGAGAGCCCCTTTGCCGTTGCGCTTCGGCGTGGTCGAGTTCGAGACGCCGCGTTTGAGGGTGTCACGGACCGGGCTATTGGATCCTCAGCGATTCGGCCAAGCTGTGATCCGCGCCGGGACGGATACCCCCGCGGTGCGCTTCTTCTCCATGAATGCGCGGCCATACATTCGCTCTGCCGCCCCCTGGTTGTGCGGGCGGCAACGAAGCCTGAGAGAGCCAGCGGTATGTGGGGCACCTCGCGCGAACCCCTCGGTGTGATCGAGTTCGAGATGGCGCGTTTGAGGGCAACGTTTCCCTCGCTTGTCCACAAAGGTGCACTGCTCGCCGTCTCGCTCGAACACTGCTCTTCGCACCTTTGCCGGAATGTAGCGCGAGCGGCGTGCATTCTCTCCCAGGGCCGAGGCTTCGGCCGCCCCCGGCTTTGTCTCGACCCCCGTCACGGGCGGCTCCTTCCTGCCCGTCACGGGCGGCTCCTTCCTCGCGGTCGCAAGGCTCTTGCCCTCGTGGCGCCCGCCGTTGCGTGGCCGAGGCTTTCTCCCCACCGCAAAGCGCTTCCTCTTCGTGTCCTCTATCAAAAGCTCCAGCCCGCGTTCGACGATCTCGGCAAGGCCAGAGCCGGGAACCTGGTGGCCGAGCAGGTCCTGGGCCTGACGAATCTTGTCCCGCAAGCGGCGAGACGCGGTGAAGGTGACCTTGTACGCCTCTTCCGACAGCGGCTCGACCCTGTCATGTGCCCGCGGTCGATGCGGAGGCTGCCGCGCCCCGCCCAAAGACAAGGGCTGTGCGCCAAAGTGAAGCTCGCTCTTCTCTGGACCCGAGACTAAAGAGCTATTGGGGCCGTCGCTCGCACTCGATGCGTCAGGCAAAAGTGTCGTTGCCTCGGCACCAATGCCAGCCGCGCCATTCGCCGGCCGTCTGTCACCGCTCTCGTTCTCCTTCCCGCTCGACCTCGCTCCGGGCAGCTTTCGTACCGACGATGCCACCGCCGGCCGCGGCGCGATCCTCGCGATCAGCTCCTCTATCTCCCTCTTCGACTTGCCGGCCGCCTCCTTGAGCAAAGCCAGATGCCCCTCCTCGGTGAGATGTGGAGCAAGCAAGCGAAGCCCGGTCAAGTGCACCTTGCCCTGGCGCAGGACATCGAGCACCGCGGGGTACTTCCGAGATGCCCTGGCCACAACGATCCAGTTACACGCGACATCCTCCGAGCACCCAAGCTCCGCCACGCACCAGGCAAACATCGATGGCTGCGCCTGGTCGAGATAAAGCTTTCGCGCATCGATCTCGGCAAGGTGAGCAACGAGATGGGCGGTGGCCTCGTTCGAGCGAGCTACCAGGGCGCGCGTTGCCGACAGAAGCTCGTCGTTGGAAAGCGTGAAAAGAGCACTTGGGCTGCGATCTCTCATGGTCATCTCCCGTTTGAACGGCCTCCAGGCTCCCTTCGCGATGCTGCCGCGAGCACCCGAGAGCCTGGGCGCCTTGAAGTGTCGAAGACACCTGACCCGACAACGCAAGGAGCATATCACCCCCTATTTTCGGGCTCGGGAGCGGCCTCGAGGCGCGAGATGTCGTTCAAAGCGCTCTTGAAGACGATCCGGCGGCGTTCATGCGTCATGCGCCGATAGAGGCGCCTCACGAGGCCACTGCGAGGGCCATCGGAGACTCGCAGCTTCAAGCGGCTCAAATGTTGTCAAGGAAAATCGTCCCCGGCATGTCGTTTTTTTATGGGTGCAGACCGAATGCGTAGGGTCCCACCGCGAGCGTTTGGCGCAACGCCGCTCCAAGATGACCACGACATGACACCCGAAAGCTCTGGAAGGACCCGGCGCCGCGCACGCTCTTTGACGACCGATATGACGTTTTCAGCTTCGATGAGTCAGGCCGGGTCTACTGCACATGTCCCTCCGAGAGGCGCGGAGAGGACGAGCGAGGCGAGCTGGCCTTCGTCGGCTTCGAGAAGGACCCAGAGAGCCTCAAGTACCGCAGCCGCGGCCTTCTAGCGACGCACCACTTGTGCACCAGAGACCCGGCCGGTTGCTCCGGCGGGCACCAGAATCAGCTGCAGCGCGGAAGGCGCTTTGCTCGGTAGACTTGACCAGGATCGAGCCACCGTTTATATTTCTCCGCTCCCGAAAAGGGAGGGAAGAGCCAATCGAATAATCTTTGGGGATGTAGCTCAGTTGGGAGAGCGCTTGAATGGCATTCAAGAGGTCGTCGGTTCGATCCCGTCCATCTCCACCAAGTAAGGGCCTGGAATCGCGGAGGATTTCGGGCCCTTTGTCTTTCAAGGGATCATCGAGAACTGCTCTTGGGGTTCCAACTGGGCTACCCGACCACTCAAGCTGCAAAGCGCGCCTGGACATCACGACCCCTGTTTAGGCAGCCGCCTATCGCGCGGGAGGCAATCGACGGGAGCCTGCCGCTGCCGGGCGCCAAGAGGACCGGCCGGCTTGAATCGGGCCGATTAGCTTGAGCATAAGTCTTGCGCGTTTCTTGGCCATATGGAGTAGGCTTCGAGGCGATGAGTCGAAAAGCCCGCCTATACACACGTATTGGAGATGATGGGACAACACGTCTAGCCGGTGGCCAGAAGGTGCCCAAGACCCATCCGCGAATAGCCGCCTATGGCGGTATTGACGAGCTTAACGCCATGATTGGCGTCGTGATTGCCGCCATCCCGAGGGAGCCCCGCGATGTGGAGCAACGACTCTGTTCGTTTCTCTTGGATACCCAGCGGCGCCTCTTCGAGCTGGGCGCCGAGCTCGCATGCCTGCCGGAGGACCAGACCGAGTCCATGCCCAGGGTGTGCGAAGAGGCGATAGTTGCCCTCGAGGCCGAGATAGACGCGCTGGATGAACAGCTTCCAAGGCTAGAGGCGTTCATTCTGCCCGGTGGGAGCCAGGCAGGCGCGGCCCTTCAGCTCGCTCGCACCGTCTGTCGAAGAGTGGAGATCGACGTTCTTTGCCTGCATGAAATCAGCCCGGTTCGAAAAGAGACGCTGAAGTACATCAATCGGCTCTCCGACTATCTTTTCGTAGCCGGCCGGGTCGCCTCCCGGGCGGCGGGTGAAGACGAGAGTACCTGGCGTAAGAGTCGGTGAGGACGGGAATAGAGCGCACGCGATGGGTTAGCGCCTTTCTTGTGAACTAGAAGCAGGGCTCCCGGCCGATCTCTTACTCCGAAAGGAGGGACGGCTGCCCGCCAAGGTCGATGACGAACTGGCGAAGGTCGGCAGGGATTGGTGCCTTTATCGTCAATGGCCTGCCCGTTCTCGGGTGAGGCAGGGTCAGACGGCTGGCATGGAGCATCATCCTGGGTATCTCGATGCGCTTGCCGTCGGGAAACGTCACGAAGGTTGGGGCGCCATAGCGCCGATCGCCGAGTATGGGAGCACCGGCCCGCTCGAGGTGAACGCGGATTTGATGGGTTCTGCCCGTCTCGGGCTCGAGGCGGATCGTGGATGCTCCTCTCTCGAGCAGGTCCTCTCCAAAGTGCTCGATGAGGGACCATCTGGTCACGGCTGAAACGCCGCCTCGAACAACGGCCCTTCTTCTTCCTCGAGCCACGGGGTCCTTGGCGATCCTCCAGTCGAAGACTCCGCCTTCAGGCGCCGCATCGTCGTTTGTTGGCTCATCGGATCCATTGGGAGCAAGGTCCGAGCCTTGGTGGGGGCACTCTTCCCTAACGGCTTCCCGGCGCGAGGAGGCAGGGCGCCCCTTCGAGCGAACGGGCTCCAAACCGGTTTCAAGAGATGCGTGGGCCTTGAAAAGCGGTCTCCCCGTCGCCACGGCCACGTAGGTCTTCTCGACC
>SKWY01000277.1 GCA_007128675.1 Deltaproteobacteria bacterium
CAAGACCAGATCGACCCGCCCGCCGCGAAAGCTCGGGTTTCTTCTCAACTCTTGTTGCAAACATGTATCGAAGGCAGAGTGAGCCTCGGCCACTCGACGATGGATCACCTCTGGATCGATGGGGCTTTCGGCTGCGTCCACCGCCGTTTGGTCACGAAGGTCGTGGCGAGCCCTCGTTGCCACAACTCCCCTACTGCGCTGCGCATAAAGATCCGCCAGCAGATCTCGCCGGTCCCCATCCAATGATGCCCGGGCTGCGTCCAACTCTTCGCGGCGCTCTCTCTCCAGCTCGCTCTCCCCCTCTAGCGGCGACCCTTCGATGGCTCCTTTGGAAACTTCGCCCGGAGTCAGACGGGACGAAGCTCTTCGACGGACAGGCCCCTTCTCCTCGTGTCTGATGCCAAGGAGGAGATCCCGCAGGCCCGTATCACGACCAGAAGACTCCCAAGGCTGCGCCTCTCTACGCTCCTGCCCCTGTACCATACCGCTGAAATCCAGCACTCCGACACGAGTCATCAAGAACGCGAAAGATGCCAAGAGTGCGGACATGCCTGCTATGAAAGCAGCTATTCTGAGGGGGCTTTTTTGTTTCTTGACCCCAGACGCCATGATGAAGAACTGGGTGGCTTCTCGTGGTGCTGCATCGACGTCCTCGGAATCACCCGACCTGATAGCTAGAGCGAAAGGGTCTTGCCTAGCGCTGGCGGCGGCCTCTTGGGCAAGTGCGTTTGAGAAAGGATCCTCGCCACCTTCTTTTGGCTTCGCCCCAAAATCCGCACCTTCCGAGAAAAAAGCGTCAGCCCCCGCGATCCCCTGATCAGCCTCAATCCCTGCCCGATCGCTCCCGGGCGACACAGAACCGGCAGCCCGGCCGCCATCCTGCGAGGCAGAAGAATCTTCGAAGACCGGGGCCAGATCCTCGAGGGGTTCTAGGGGGGTGACAATCCGAGGAGCCTCTCGTCCGGCTACAGATCCATGGACATCTGGAACATCTCGGACCCTGTCTTTGGGACGATGCACCCGCCTGGCTTCACGCACCGTTTTGTCCTCATCCGAGGGGAGCCGACCTTCGTTCTTCTGGGGCTGGTATGTTCTTTTCGGGCTTGGCGGGGTGGCGTGGGTTGCGCTTTCGGTCGAGGGCTCGTCCAAGAGAGAAGGGCTACTCTCCTGTCCCGAAAAAAGGCTCTTGAGGATGTCCACGGCTCCGGCGGGACTCCATTTGTCGAGCGATTCATTCCAAACGTAGGTCTTCTTCGTTACCTTGCCCGATCTCACCGCTTCCTCGAGCTCGACCAGCCCCAAAGGTCCCAGCTGCTTTCGACCCAAGACAACGTGCCAACCCTCACAATGAGAAACCGGATCGGCGGCCCGAGCCTCGCAGCCTTCGGCCACCTTGGGTGTCGAAGAGCGTGGGTGAGCATTCCTGGCAACTTCCTGCGATGAACGAGCATCGCTGCTGCCCAGATAGGCTGGCCGCTCTTGGGCCTCAAAGCCCTTATCATTGCCGATGGCGGTTTCTTTCGATTCCCTTGCAAGAGGCGAGTTCTTCAAAGCCCTCGGCCGGGATTCGATGGACTCGCGCAAAGGAGGGTTCACGGAAGAAGATGGGCCAGCGGCAACGTTTCTTGCATCGACGATTATGCTCGCCTTGCACCGCCGACATTTGATCCGAACCATCTTGCCGCCGACAATGCGGTTCGAGACGCTGTAGCGCGCATTGCACTTATCACAAAAGAACCTCATCTCGGCTGGCGCCTCACTCGAGCTCGTCAACGGGCTCCCGCGCGGCTCGCCCTTTTTCGATCAGGCTCAAAAGCCTCTGTTGAGCCATTTGTCTCCCCGATTCATCTGGGGCACTGAGAAGTACCTGCTCCCAGGACTCGATCGCCTTTCGAAGGAAGCCCTTGCTTTCGTAGATTAGCGCGAGCCCCTTGAGTGCCGGAAACAATGACGCTTCCAGTTCGACCGCCCTTTCATAGGCCGTCATGGCCCCATACACCTCCCCCTTCAAATGCAGCGCCCGGCCCAACCCCAGATGCAGGGTCACCAGAAACGGATCCGACTCTAGCCCCGCCCGAAATGTGTCGGCGGCCTTCTCGAAATCTCTGGCCTTCAGCAAACTCAATCCATCCCGATACGCCCTGCTGGCAGCCTTTCTTGCTTCAGCGGAGGTCTTCGGTGCCGGTTTTGCGCCCACCAGGGCCGCCTCCACACGGGAAAGAACATCGACTATGCGAAACGGCTTCTCTATGAAGTCGGTGACTCCATAAACATCCTTCAGATCCTGGGCGATGCGCCATCCACGGTATACGGCGCTAATCATTATCACCGGAACCTCTTTGAACTTCTGGCTCGAGCGAATCTTACGGCAGATCTCGAAGCCGTGAACCTCCGGCAGCATCGCATCGAGCACCACTAGCTCGGGCTCGAAGGAGCGAATCTTCTCCAGGGCCTCGAGTCCTCGCTCGGCGGTCTCGATCTGATAGCCAGCCTTTCCGATAGCGGTCCCCAAAAGGTGTAGAATCTCCGGCTCATCATCGACGATGAGCACCCTCCGGGCGCCGTTGACGTGGTCACTGGGTACCGGAGCCTCGACCTCTTCCGATACCACGACCAAGGGGTCCTCTTCGATTTCCACCAGCAACGAAATCTCGTCCTCGTCAGGGCTCTCGCTTGTACCGTGGTCGCCCACACCCGGGGGCAAACGTCTGATGATCTCGACCTCATCGGCCTTTCCGCTGATGGGGCTCCAGTAACGCACCCCACTGGCCGCTGCCTCATAGGCATTCCCTAGGAGATCAACCAAGGAGCCCTGGAGAACTACATAGGGCATCACATCCTTGCCAGTGACGAAAGTAAGCTCGTCTATCAAGGAATGATCGTCTGGATCGATAAAAGCCACGTGCAGGCGACCTTCCTCGACCGACAGAGGCAAAAAGCCACTTTTTTCCGCTACATGCCTGGGGATTGAGCCAAGAGCGGAAAGATCGAGGATGCTTCTAGAGAGCACCACCCCCGGAAGGCCCTTCTGCTGCGCCAAGCCCTCTACCAAGCAGTCCTCCTCGATGCCGTAGAGGGCCCGCAGCCTGGAGGCAAAACGCAAAGGTCGATCCGGCTTCATGGCGGCCGCGCCATCAAGCGCCTCGGGGGCGACCTTGCCCATCTCCACGAGAATACGACCGATACGCAAATCTTGCTTCACCACGCACCTCTCTGTTGGAGGTCTTCACGAGCCCCCACCACCATCGGAACGCACGATACACTGATTGACTAGGGGTGTTCAATCCGCCAAAGAAAGGTGGCTCCGACATCCACGGCGACACTGGGCATCCCGGCAACGGCCCGAATCAGCCATCCAGTCTCCGATCATGTCGGCAATCAAGAGATCCCTAGAGAATGCGCATGCGGTCTCCCGTTCGTCGGGTCGATCTCCATGGAGTCCCTCAATAGGGTCGAGACGACCGCCGGCATCCCTCCTTGGAAGGCGGAAACAACTGGGCCTCGGCATGCGAGCTGACGAGAGACAAGCGAGCCTGGCGAGTGCGAAAAGCGCGGGCTTGCGGCCCGCCCAACTTGTTTTTTGGGCCAGGGGGCCCCATGGCACCCTAGGTCTCTGCAGGTTCACGCACCCGAATTGCCTTCCCTTGGCAAGATGCAAGACGATTCAGGGGATTAGCCTTTTCTTGACTGTGAAGCTAGGTTGGTCTACGGGATGATAATGGTAAAGATTGCAGGTCCACGAAAAGAACTGGGAACCCGCTACACGTGCTTTTCCTGTGGAGCCAAGTTCTACGATCTCCACAGACCGGTGCCAACGTGCCCGAAGTGCGATGCGGATCAACGAGAGAACCCAGAGCTGCTACAGCCGAGGCAAGCTCCTTTAGCGGTCAAGAAAGCCCCGCCACGAAAGAAGCCCCCACCTCCGGTAGAACCCGAGATCGTTGGCGGCGACGAAGCAGTAGATGACGATGCCTCGGAGGATGACGGTTTGGTTGCTTCCGATTTGGACGATGACTTTGACGACGAGGAGATCGGCTGATGGCAGCCTCCAAGAAGACCGCACCCAAAAAGAAGCAGGAGCGGGCCACCTTTCGGGGAACCGGCGAACGAGAGCGACGCTCACAGCGCCGTGACAAGGTTCTGGTGCCAGTCGACTTTTCTCAATGCTCACAGCTGGCACTGGACTTCGCGGCTCAGTACGTGGAGAAGATTCCATCGGAACTTTATCTTTTCCATGTCTTCGAGCCGGTCGGCAGACAGAGCTTCGTCGGTAAGAACCTACTGGACAAGGTCGAGGCCGAGATTCAGCGAATGGAAAAGATGGCCCTCGCCGAGCTGGAGCGGCTGGTGAAGAACGACGAGGCCCTCCTCAAGCGATTGAGTAACTTTCACTGCCGAGTCGCTAGCGGCAAACCTTGGGAAGAGATTGTTCGGATGGCCGCCAACATCGACGCGGACATAATCTTCCTCGGGACTCATGGCCGAGAAGGAATCGAGAGAGCACTGATGGGCTCGGTGACGGACAAGGTGGTTCGAAGAGCACCCTGCACCGTTGTGTGCGTCAAGCCGAAGGACCCCTACTTCGTA
>SKWY01000138.1 GCA_007128675.1 Deltaproteobacteria bacterium
AGGAACGTCCCGATCTCCCGGGTGTGCGTCTGGAGAACGGTGGCCACGGCGCCGTACGCGAGGCTTGCGAGCTATTGCTCAAGGCAAAAAGCCGGTGGCCCATCGGATGAGCATTGCTCCCTCCAACGAGCAAGAAACGAGAGAAGAAGCCGGCTCCACGAGGGCCCGCACACCACGTCCTCTGCCAAAGGGTCTAATCAAGGCAGCCACCATCTCGATCATCCCCTGGACCATTGGGAGCCTGCTATCTCCTTTCGGGGAGCCGCGCCTCGTGCTGCTGGCCCTGCCGTTATTGGCGCTCGGGGGCATTATTCTAACCGTTCGCGCCGATATTACCGTCAAACGGGTATGGCTCCCGTGGTCCTTCTGCCTTCTTCTGTGCCTTACCAGCGGGATCAGGTTTCTCGTCCTTCCTTTTCTGAGCGAGCTGACAACGGCGAGCACGGATCTAGACGAGGCCGAGGTGGCCCTTGGCAGAACGATTCTGGCCTTGGCGAGCCTCAAGATACTCTTCTACATCGCCTCCGCGGGCCTTCTAATCTTCAGCGCCTTTGCGCTCTTGGCAAAGCAGCTTCGCGAGAGAAGGAACAAGGCCCACTAGTCAATCTCTTTCGTGGAAGAGCCTTCCCTGGTGCTCGAGGACGCAACGGTGCATTACCCGAAGCGGCCTTGATCTTCTTGCCGCGCCCAGTACGCTACCGCGATAGTCAAAGCTCCTGGGGCGAAGGAGGCTTGGGGTGGAGAATCTAATACTCGTTACCGATATCGGCAGCACCAAGACAAAGGCTCTTCTCATCCAGAATCAAGGGGCTCGCTTATCGCTGGTCGCGGCGGCCGACGAGCCCACCACCGTCGAGAGTCCACATGAAGACGTCGGGATTGGGCTCTTCAGAGCCGTGGATCGCATGGGCGCCGAGGCTCACTTTCCCTTGAGAGAGGGCAAAAAGCTCGCTGTTCCCTACTACACGACGAGCTCGGCAGGCGGCGGACTGCAAATCCTCGTGATCGGACTATCCGCGGCGGATACCGGCCAAGTGGCTAGCGCTGCAACCATGGGCGCCGGCGGCGTGCTTCTAGGCTGCTTCACTATCGATGACAAGGTTCCAAAGGTTGAGAAGATTCAGCGGATGAGCGCCCTCTCGCCCGATCTAGTGTTGATGGCGGGTGGCCATGAGGGAGGCGCCATAGCCGGCGTCGTCAACATGGCGCAGCTGCTCACAGAGGCTGCTCCAAGCCCCAAGTTTGGCCCAAGGCGCCTTCCGGTCGTCTTTTGCGGCAATACCGCGGCGCGAGTCTTCGTAAAGGAGACCCTAAAGGAACGGTTCGACGTGCACGTCACCGACAACATCCGCCCATCTGCACAGGAGCTGAACCTACGACCAGCCATAGAGACCGCCCAAAGACTCTTCATGGAACACGTCATGCAGATGGCTCCAGGGTATCAGGCAATCGCCGATGCCGCCTCGGTGCCGGTCATTCCAACACCGACTGGCGTGGAAAGGCTCCTGCGGCTTCTATCCGCCGGCCGT
The DNA here is from genome assembly GCA_007128675.1 of Deltaproteobacteria bacterium. Lineage (GTDB taxonomy): Bacteria > Myxococcota > Myxococcia > SLRQ01 > SLRQ01 > SKWY01. The sequence continues at coordinate 1,530 of SKWY01000138.1, forward strand.
GACGAGAACGTTGTGCTCGTCGACATGGGCGGAGCGACCACCGATGTGTTCAGCGTGATAGACGGCCAGATCGAAAGAACGGTGAGCGCCAACACGGGGATGAGCTTCAGCCTCTCCAACATTCTGAAGGATGTCGGATCTGAAGCCATGATGAGGCATCTTGATGGCGTGGACGAAGCCCCCGCCAAGGATAGAGTCCTCGAGAAGACCCTATTCCCGACCATTCACGCAGGCGACGAGTTCGGGCTCGCGGTCGAGCACGCCCTCGCCGCGGAGGGCATTGGGCTGGCCTTTCGGCAGCACATTCGCCTCTGCTACCTTGACGGAGAGAGGAAGGGTATTTTCTCCAGAATCAAGAGTTGCCCTTTCGACTTCACTTTTCGCACCAAGACCGGCGCGACCCTAAAGCTTAGCGACGTAGGCACCATCATAGGCGCTGGCGGCGTACTGGCCCACGCGAGTAATCGAAGAGCGGCCTGGATTCTTGCCCAGGGCTTCAACCCGAGAGGCGTCACGACACTCGCGGTGGACTCGAAGTTCCACAGCCCTCACATGGGCGTCTTGAGTACCAGTCACCCCGAACTCGCTCTAGATCATTACTCTACTCGGTGCCTGGAAAAGGTATGCCGCGTAATCACCCCGGCTGGCAAGGTTAGAGAGGGGCGTCCAGCCATGAAGCTTTCCGGACGGGGCACTAGCACCAGCGTCGAAGGAGGGGACTTCCTGTTCGTCCCCGACGGCTGCGGACTAATCGCCGGAGACTGGGAGGAGAAGGAGTCCATCCCTCTTCTGATTGATTGCAGAAGAGATCCGCTCCAAACGTTTCCCCTCGACTTCGAGAAGCCGCCAATCGAGCTTTCCTCGGCCCCTCCCTCGCACCACCGGCAAACGACACTTACCGGTCCCGAGGATATGACCCGTACATTCAGTCTCGCTTACCCGGGAGAGATTGAGGTCAGCCCGGGCGACAAGGTTCAACCCGGCACGCTGATCGGCCAGAACAGGCTCTCCCCACCACAGGTCTACTTCGTGGATGTCCGCCGGGGCAGCAAGTACCTGGCTGGCGTCTCCACCGAGGAGGCGATTGCGGGCATCACGGTAAAGCCCGGAGACAAGGTGACGACGGGGATGGAGGTATTTAGGCTCGACACCAGAAAAGGAATCACAGGTGCCGTGCATACCATGAGCAGCCCAGTACGAGGCATCGTTACCGACATCATCCCTCCAGGGGTAATCCGAGTGACGGAGCTGCAGGACTACGACGGCAAGCCTCACACGGTCGACATAGCAAGGGCGCTTGGCATCAAGCCAAGACATGTCCCGGGACACCTGAAGGTTCGCGAGGGTGACTTCGTTCAGCGGGAACAGCTACTGGCCACAGGAAAAGGCTCCTCTTCCCCTCCTCCCAGCTTCGGTCAACGGTTGCCGATGGCAACCAGGCAGGGATCCGTCTTCGTCAAATCCCCGGCGACAGGTACCGTCAAGAAGATCGACACCGACACCGGAGAGGTGACAATTCAGTACATCACCAATCCGATCCGACTGGAGAGCCCGATTCACGGCACCATCACCGAAGTTCGAGATAACACGGAAGTGGATGTCTCGTTTCGAGCTACAACCATCGAGGGGGTGCTTGCGCTAGGGCGGGATGCCTACGGACCTCTTGCGCTTGCTCCAGAGAAGGGTTCGCTCTCAATCGTTCGTGGGCCCATATCCCGCGAGGATATCGACAAGTCCTTGAGCGCCGGTGCGGCCGCCATAATAGGGGCTTCGATCTCGGCGGAGCTAATCTCTAGCTACCTTGGCCACACGCCAGGCGTTCTTCTCACGGGCGAGGAAGAGCTCCCAGCCTCGCTCATGGTTCTTCGCGGAGTAGGCGAAGCAACGATCGAGTCGGAACAGTGGAAGGTGATCTCTTCGCTGGTCGGCCGCCACGGAGCTCTGTTCACGACCACGAGACTCCGGGCTGGAGTCGAGAGACCGAAGCTCCTCGTGCAATAGGCTGAATACTCCCCTAGGCGGGCCTAGAGCACCAATCAGCTTGGAAATCCCGTCGTCACGCTGCCGGCGATATCCCGTCCGCGGCGCTCTAGGAGCGAAATAGATCCAGGGCCGCCAGCTCACCTTGGTCCAAGAAGATAGCCCCGCAGTCATCGCAAACGTTGATGATGACATCCGCGATCGTTCGCACGGGACCCATCTCCTTGCCGCATCGCATGCACCATGCGGCGGCGCCATCGAGCATCTCGGAGACCCCTGATGATGTGAGGACGTCTATTCCACGCGCGCTTTCACTGGAGAACAGCACCTCCAGCTCACCCTTGTCTAGGAATATGCCCTTGCACACCGAGCAGCGCTCGATCTCGACCTCGCCGTGGACCTCCCGCTCCATCACCTCTGTGAGGCACTTTGGACAACCGCCGGCCACTCCACCAGGAGGCGCGACTCCTTGCGTTCCCATCGGTCCGGCTCCCGCGCTCGCCTCCCAGCTCGAAGCCGCATCAGCGGTGTCGATGGCCCCTACCTTGGCGAGGCGGTCTTGAAGCTCGTAAGCGTCCTCTCCGGATACCGCCGCGAACAAAAAGGGCAGTGATGAGTCCATGCGATGATCAAGCCCGAAATGACCTCCCTCGAACTCCTCGTAGCGATGAGGGATCTTGGCCTCCTCGAGGACGCCGGCTAGCTGCCTGGCTCCGAAAACGAGCTTGTACTCGTCACGAGTGCCACAATCGATGTAGAGGCCTTTCAGGCTACGGAGATTCTCCCTGACCTCGGGATAACGAGCCATCCTCACCGGATCGTGGTCGAGCCAGCGCGCCCAGAGGGCCACGTCTATCTCACAGGTCCGCAAATCCACGGGCAGTCGGATGCCCTGTGGCGCCTTTGGGTCGGGCGCGTAGCTGGCTGCCATTGCAAGCAGCATCAAGGCTTGCATCTCTTCGTTCCCAAGGCTCCTTGCTCGCTGCACATGCTGAAGAAAAGACTCCACATCGCCATCATGACGAGCAAGCACCTCGACGGCGCCCGGAAAATCGGCGAGGTAGC
>SKWY01000141.1 GCA_007128675.1 Deltaproteobacteria bacterium
ACCTCGTGATAGTCGATCGCGACTGGCTCTCCGCTTCTCAAAGAGCCCAAACACACGTAATTCAGCACGCCGACGAAGCACTCGCCCTCGAACGCCGGGAGGCCTGGAAGCTTCGCCTGGGGACGTTTGGCGCAGCCGTCGTGGCGATGCTTTTCGCTGGACTCGGCATCCAAATGCTTACCTCTACAGAGAGCCGTGAAGCCAATAACCGTCAACTATGGACGGAGTGGCTGTCGGCGCCACCGACGCTTTACGCCGTTGGGATCACGGGCCCCTTGAGCCGACACCACATTGCGCTTGATGGATGCGAGGCGCGTCCGACGAGCCATTTCGATGAAACATCAACGGGAACGATGGGATCTCGACGCTGTAGTAGCATTGGTTCACTTCGCAATCTTCCCTGCGCCCTGCGATACGCGACCATCTTGCAGAAAGGTCAGCTGCTCAACCTGGAGATCGAACCGCCAATGCCGGATGCTCGCGTGCGTGTTCGAGTCAGGCAAACGAGAGATCTTTTCGTTGTAAGCAAAGAATCTCCCGATGACTTCGAGGTACGCTTCGACGCCGGCAAACCCATCACGTTTTCAGCGCCCTACAGCGCTTTGTATACAATTACCTTCGCTTTTCCAAAGCGGCCGGCGGGCACGAGACTGTGCGGAACGATCGAGGGGTAGAGCGTTCAGGCGGCTGTTCGGGAGCGAAGTCTGTAGATCCGATCAGTGCGCTTCGGGAGAGAAGGAGCCCTCTTCTCCATCACCACTCCGGCTCGGTCGATGTCGAAGGGACGCCTCCAAGGGATCGCCTTCGCAACGAGAACGGCAAACCCATTCATCCCCCCTTGATCGCCTCATTGCATAAGCCCTTGAAATAACAGCTTGTGTGATTTCTTGTAGATACAAACTTGAGCGTTGCTTGGCTCCATACTTGAGACATGGTAGGTGGCGTAACTCCCGGAAAAAACTACAGTTGACCGTCAATTGTACCTACGCGACCCATCCAAGCACCTGGAATTACGCGCTTTCGTTCATGGGGTGGTCAAGATGAGGTTCATCCGCGCCGAGACTTCGTCCTTATTTCATTGGGGCTGGTCGACGGACCGAGCCTGTGCCATCTGATCGGGGGCTTGCGTGACGGCACGAGGCTCGCGGAGGCAGACTGACCACTTCCGTCATGTCCGGAATGCGTCTTTGTTCGAAGGACAAGGCGAAGGACGCCGGCACACCTCGTCTCTCCTCGGGATAAGCAGGCGGACGAATGCGTTCCTCTCACGCGGCAACCATCGAAGCTCCATGCGTCGAGGGCGCCGCCCGTCGCGATGGCTACGAGCGTCGAAGGCCCGAGACCACGGATCTCTACAAGGTCGCGGCTGAGCACTGTGCGGCTTCCGAGACCGCGCTGAGGAGCAATGAGGGATGTCCACGCAGAACTCAGTCGTCAGGCATGCCCACGAAGACGGCCTCAACGTCAGCATCAATCAATCCGTGATCCGTTTCGTGCGCTAATCTTTGGCCTGCGGACTTTCTATTACAATGGCTGGATCGTTGAACTTGAACCACGCAATAAAACTCGCCAAGCTTAGGAAAATGAACATATAGGAGACAGAAACTAGAAGTCCGGACACTGATGTAGCTAGCCCCAAGGCGAGAGGAAGAGCTCTCGGCCCACAATTCACTTGCGATGTCTGATCTCGAAATAGCTCGACAGTGAGAATGTTGCTGTAGTTCGATCCTACCTTGATTTGAATGTCATAAGTGCCGCTTGGTAGCTCGATGGTCAAGAAGCTATCTGCTTCCAAAGAAGCCAGCTCCATGTCATCGACGAACACCTTGTACTTCCTGGCGTACTTGCCAACGAAGGCCGCTCCACGCCTCACAAGCAGTTTGGAACTAGACACTTTTCTCCTCGGCACAAGAACGGATCAATTCTGTAGCCGACCATAGCATGATTTAGGGAAACGAGAACGAGCCGAACTCAAAGCGCTAATCGAGCATGCAAAGGAAGCGATTGGCCTTGAGGACGGTGATGGATGAACCGAGTGCGTCCCGAAGACTAGGGGCCGCTAGGCGTTGAGGACCTCGAGCCGCACGCATGGGAAGCGCTGCGGCAGGCCGGACTGAGCACCTGATGGAGTAAAGCGGCCGGTTCCTTTCGAGGTAGCTTTAAGGCACGGGCTTGAACACAAAACCGCGCCCTTCTCTACAGATCGTGTTAGGCCCTGTCTCGAAAGCTAGAACTACACGGGGTTGAACATGGCGCTGGCTCATAGTCGAAATCCGTGGAGGCCCTAGGAAGAATATATTGGTGAGGAGACTTACGCGATGTTCTCGATGCAGGTGAATACTGGCTTGCGTCTAGAGCTGCTTGAAGCAGCACACGCCGAGGGGCTGTTCAAGCTCACAGACTCGAACCCACAACAACTTAGACGGTGGCTTCCGTGGGTCGATGGCGTTCGGGCAATAGAGGACACGCAGGCGTTCATCAGATCTGACTGGGCGAAAGCTATACAGCGGTAGCTCTGTAAGCAACGGAAGGAAACAGCGCAGGTGACCGGTCACCCCCCGCGAGGCTCCATTGTCCAGCTTGTTCAAAAGCCCCGACATGAGCTACTTAGCACCATGACTAGAAAAGAACACATGCAGGCCACCATGGCGCAGGATCTCGCCGCGCTCTCCCGTGAGATGAGCGGCCGGCCGGTCGGCTCCATCGCCAATCGAGAGGCCGCCGACCACGTCGCGGGCCGGCTCGCGCGATGCGGTTACGACATCGAACGCCAGACCTTCTCCTGTCGCGACTGGTCTTGCGCCTCCGCTTCTCTTCGCATCGACGGTTCCGAGATCCTCGATTTTCGGCCCAACCCCAACACGCCGAGCTGCGACCATCTTGCCGAGGCCCTCGTCATCGAGGACCTCGAGTCCCTCGAGGGGCAGCGACTCGAAGGCCGCATCGTCGTGTTGCGCGCCGGCCTCGCCGAGCAGCAGATCGTCCCGAGGCGTTATCCCTTCTACCAAGTCGAGGAACACCAGAGGCTCCTCGCCCTGCTCGAGGCTGCCGGCCCGGCGGCCATAGTCGGCGCTAGCCCCAGACCCGACTGCCTCGAGCCGCTCTTCGAGGACGGCGATCTCGGTGTTCCGAACGCCACCATCTCGAAAGAGTTCGCCGCCGGGCTGAGATCGGGTGTCACCGTGGAGCTGCGGCTCGATTGCACGAGCAGCCCCGCGCATGGCGAGAACGTGCTCGGGCACCGAGTGGCGCCGAGCGTCGGCCGAAACCGAATAAGCCGGTCATCGGGACTCGGCGCCGGCCGGACCGTGCTGACCGCGCACCTCGACACCAAGCCCGGCACCCCCGGCGCCATAGACAACGCGTCCGGGGTCACCGTTCTTCTTACCTTGGCGGAACTTCTCTCATCGGCCGAGCATTGCCCCGAGCTGGAGATCGCGATCCTCAACGGCGAGGACCACTACGCCGCGGCGGGCCAGGTGGAGTACCTTCGCCTCTTGGGTGAGCGCCCCCCACCCGCCCTCGCAGTGAATGTCGACGGAGTGGGCATCAGCCATGCCGCCGGAACATCGACCTCGGCCGCACGATACGAAGACCCGAAGGACACCGTCGCTCGATTCGGGTTGACGCCCGAGCAAGGGGCCACGCTCGACAGGCTCCTGGTCGAGAGCCGCGCCATGGTCGAGATGGACCCGTGGCCCATGGGAGATCACATGTTGTTCGTCGCCCGAGGCATCCCCGCGCTCGCGATCGCCTCCGAGCGTTCCTTCGAGCTGATCGAGACTGTGGTCCACACCCCGAAGGACCGACTCGAACTCATCTCGACCGCCAGGCTCGCGGAGACCGCGCTATTCCTGAAGGCGCTCGTGCTCGCCATCGGCTAGGCCGGCACTCTCTTGGGGCTGTCGTCGGCGCGCATTGAGGCGATGCTCGCCTGCCGGTCGGAGTAGATAGGGTGCTGTACATTTCTAGCCCAGGCGAGGAACTCGAGGAGCATCGCATCGAACAGTTGCAAAATCTAAACAGTGTGCAGCTGGCGACGGCTAAACCGGATTATGTGCTCTTTTCCGATGGGGACAACAAGGGCATTCATGCCTTGGCCGTAGATACTCAGGCGAGGCCGGTGGATGAACACTTCCTTCCTTTTTAGATGGCAGAAAGACCATGGATAGAGATCTTTCACACCGGCGAGGATGTGCGGGGGTTGGTACGCTCGGATGAGAGGATATTTGCGACAACGGGGACTTGCCATTGACGTGCACCGCACTCCCAGCGGGCGGAGCGAAGACTATCAGGTTCACTGTTCACCGGTGAGGGCGATATTGCCTCGCGGTGACCAAGTTGCCCTGCTCGGCCCGTGAGCGTCCCTAGCTTGGTGCCGATTTCTCGCGAGTAGTCTTTGCATATCGCCTCGCGGCGAGCCATGCGCAAGGGCCCGCGAATCCTGGGGTCAAACGCGCGAAAGCCCGCCGGCAGGGATCGACCTGGCGTGCTGCCGTGCACAACGGCGGCGAACCGGTCTTCACAAGGCGTCGGCATGCCCTGGCGGAAGGTGCCTTCGGTAATAGA
>SKWY01000521.1 GCA_007128675.1 Deltaproteobacteria bacterium
AGATCCCGGAGCGGCTGCAAAAGCGCATACAAAGGCGGATGGTCCCCCGAAAGGCCGGTCAATCCAGCGCCGAACGACTCGCACAGGCGCTATCATCTCCAGTGGCGGGAGAAGGCGCGACGATCGAGGAGGTGGTCTCCAATATCGACGCTGTCGCCGGCCAGGGGCCCTCGAGCCTCGACGTACACGGAACCCTGGCCGCCATCGAAGGAGACGAGGTGCGAATGGCGCGGGGGGGCGGCGGCGATGTCGGCACCCTGGACGGCAAGGCTGTCGCCGCGACCGGAGCCGGCAAAATGAAGGGCCGGGGCCCCTCGAGCAAGGTACGGGGCCGTGTCCAGAACGTCCGGGCCATGACTCGCGTGACGGGGAGTCTGGACCGTGAAGCCGTGGCTCGAGTAGTGGAGAGGCATAGTGGCCAAATCCAAGCATGCTACGAGCGAGCTCTTCTTCAGGACCCAACCTTGACGGGGCGAATCACTTTCGAATGGGAGATCCGCCCGAACGGCCGCGTGGGCAATGCGCGGGAGCAGGTGAGCACGCTTGGAAACCCCGCTGTCAGCAACTGCATCTTGGGAATCATTCGCCGCATGCGGTTCCCCAGCCCAGACGGCGGCTCTGTCACCGTCGCCTATCCATTCATGTTCCGCTCCGTCCAATCATGAAGCGAGCAAAAGGATGAGAAGCTTGTTTAAAGGAAATCGGGAGACATGATGTCGCATATCGAGCAAGCAGCCTCGCGCCCATTGATTCAGTGCTCTGGTGAGCCCCTTCCCAACGAGAATAGGCAGCCAACTAGGCTCCTGTTGGCAGCCATGATAGCGCCGCTGCTCTGTCTCTTGGGCCCTCCGACCATGGCAAAGGCGCAAACAGAGACCGTTGGCGTTCAGCCGGTAGCTGTTCAAAACCGGCAACATGTCCATAGGCACGAGTTCTCCGGCTTCGTGGGAGTCTTGCCCCTCGATGCCTTCACCAAGGGCCTGACCGCCAGCGCATCCTACACCCTTCATTTCGATCCTCTCCGAGCGTGGGAGGTCGTCCACTTCGGTTACAGCTTTCCTTTCGACACTCATCTACGTGACGATCTGGAAGCCCTCGACATAGCACCAACCACTTTCGAGGTGCTTCGCCTCTTCGTCACCAGCAACTTCATCTACAAGCCTGTCTATTGGAAGGGGGCCCTGCACAACCGACGCCTCTTGCACGGAGAGATCTTCCTCGCGGGCGGCGGCGGATGGGGGCTGATGACTCGCTCGGGAAGACCAGCGCTGGACGCTGGGCTCGGCATGCGGCTGTTCGCATCGGAGCAGGTGTCATTTCGAATGGACATAAGAGCGATCAGCCTCTTCGCCTATACCCACGAGCATCGAGACCTACAGCTTCACAACGAGCTCTGGCTAGGACTGGGCATTTCTCTTTGATTCGCCTCCGAGAGATAGACTTTCCATGAGCATCCTTTCCTCATCCCGCCGTCGATGGTCCGTCGCGCCATCCATCATAATTGCAAGCTCTGTTGTCCTGGGTTGCGCCGGCGTGCGCATTCCCGAAGAGCGTGAAGACTCTTTCGCCGCCGCCGTGGAGGCTTCTGGGCAAGAAAGACATGCCAGCGCCGCCGCTCTTGCTTTTCACTACGTAAGCGGAGCCTCTACCGATGACCCTCGCTATGATCGAGGCCTTCGACTCTTGGCGAGCAGCGCGGAGGGCCTGGGCCTGTCACATGCTGCCGCCCTGTGGTGGCTCGAGATTGCCGCTGCCCGTCGCGACGTCGAGCTGATGCCGGATGCCATAGCAGGGCTCGAGCGCATCGTGATGCATGGGCCACATGACTCCAACACCATCGTCGACGGTTACCTCGCGGCTGCGGAGCTACAGGATTTGAGCCCCGAGCTTCAGGCTTTCATCGACTATCAGCAAGGACTGGACAACGCTCGCAAGGGGCTCGGTGAATGGGCCGATGAACGCTTCGAACGAATACCCGATTGGAGCCCCTATCAGCCACGAGCAGGATACGTCCAGGCCGTTCGCCTAGTCGCCCAACGCCAGCTCGATCTTGCCAAGGATGCCTTGGAAGAGCTACTCGACCATGAGCATCTTCCAGATGATCTGGCAGTCGACATACACAGGAGTTTGGCTCGCCTTCACGTGGAGGCCAGGCGATATCCAGAGGCCCTCGAGCATTACGACGTGGTCCGCGTCAACGCTCCCGACGCGCCGGAGGTGCTGCTCGAGATGGCCTGGACCCATTACCACATGGGAGAGTCTCGAAGATCCCTCGGGCTCCTCCTGGCGCTCGATGCGCCGGCATACAGCGCATTGATAGCTCCGGAGAGATTTCTGCTCGAGGCTCTCGCGCTTCGACGTCTATGTCAGTTCGGCAGAGCCCGCCAAGCCGCCGTGCGCCTTTGGGCCCGACACGGCGATGCTCTCGATGACCTCTATGCTGGAGTCCCCCTCGAAAGATCGGAAGCCTTGCGAGCAGCCGCCACCCATCAAGGCGACACTAGGGATCTGGCCCACCTTCGCGACAGGTTGAAGCTCGAGCGTCTCGAGGCCACCACTCTTCGAAGGCAAATCGGCTCGCCTCTTCATGAGCATCTCGACAAGCTCTATGGCCGTAGCATCGCGGAAGTAGAAAGACGCCTCGATGCAACGATCGCGAGAGAGGTCAGCGCTCTGGCTGATGAGCTTCTCGCCGCCGATCAAGGTGTGCGGCTCATCTTGCACGAGCTGGGCGTAGCCCTTCTTCGGGGCCGCCGGCGAACAGAGGGGCTACCGGAGTCGGCACCGCCATCGATGGAACTGGCAGCGGAGCAGGCATTCTTCCGATTCGATGGGGAGTTCTGGACCGACGAGTTGGACGACCTGCACGTGTTCGCGGAGGACCGATGCATAGACTGAACGGCCCATCAGAAAGAAGCTGGTCCAGGTTTAACGAAGCAAGGCTCCCTACCAAGCCCTCTATCCTGGTGGCTCTAATCGTGGCGGTGTCATTGACCGCGTGCGCGCATGCGCCTTTGGACGTAAGGGACACACCGCGCGTCGAGCAGCTTCGGGTACGCATCACCAAGGTCAGGCACGCAATCGACGAAACCCGCCGCACGATAGCCGCGAGTCAGGGTGCTCCCTTTCTGCCGGAGCTATACGTTCGACTGGCCGAGCTGCTCTCCGAGGAAGCCAGGTATCACTACCAAGTGGCGTACGAGCGTGAGGGTCGCTCCGAGGAGGCCGTGCACGCTCCACAGGTCGTCTTTCTCAAGGAGCAAGCGATAACCATCTACCGAATGGTGCTTCGCCGCTACCCCGACACCCCGCTGGCACCTCGCATCCTGTTCAACATTAGCCATGAACAGCGTGAGCTGGGTGAGTACGAGGAGATGATCGCCACCTTGCGCCAGCTGGTGGAAAGTCATCGAGAGAGCCCGCTTGCAAACGAGGCACTTCTAGTCCTGGGCGACTACTACTTCGACAGATCGGAGCTGCGGCCCGCGGCGGAGTACTACCGGCGAATTCTACGAGGCGGCCCGAGCGCGGTCAGCGGCCTGGCCTTCTACAAATTGGGCTGGGTTCGAGTCAACCAGGGCAACTGCCGCGCTGCGTTGCAGGATTTCGAACGCGCCATCATCGCGTCGAAGGCATGGGGCGAACGAGAAGACACGGATCACGATGAGACCCTCCCATCCGCACGGGGTCTCGATGTTCGGCGAGAGGCTCTAATAGACCTGACCTACTGCTACGGACAAAAGCGAAAGCCGGAAGAAGCAGTCTCTTATCTGCGTCGACATGCGGCCAATCGCGGAGTGTACATTGCCGCGCTGGAACGTATGGGAAGAAGGTACGCGGTGATGGAGCAAGCTCTCGGGGCCCTCGACGTAGGCCGGGAGCTCCTCCGTCTCGCTCCCGACGGTCCCGACCGCCTCGAGGACGCACGAATGGTCCACACGGCCCTTCGCCGCCTACAGCAATGGGACAGGATAGGAGACGACACGGCGCTCATCACCGAGGCATTGCTTCGGGGCATACAACGCCCGGACGTGTCGCCATCGGAGCGGGAACGAGTGCTGCAAGAGTTCGAGATCTACGTTCGAGATCTACTGACCCGTGCGCAGGCCAGTCTTCTCGACAAGTCCACCACTGACACCAATCAGGCAAGACAGATCGCAAGGGCATACAGCCAATATCTGGATGCTTTCCCTTTCAATGTCCACCGTCAGGAGATGGTGCTCAATCTGGCCGAGGTCCATGCCATGTCGGATGAGCATCTCGACGCGGGCAGGCGCTATTTGGAGGCAGCGAGCCTTCTGGCGCTTGCCATTGACGGCATGGGGCCCAACGGGGCAAGGCAGGAAGAAGGCGAGGACGATGGTGACGCGAGCAGACGAGATCCCGAGGAGCTGAAAGAGGAACGAAGAAGCTCCCTGTACGAAGCGGTAGTCCATTTCCAGCAGGCACTGGAGAACGGCGCGAGACTGCGCTCAGTCGACCGCGTCGTTGCAAGAGCGGGGCTGCGACGAGCGGGAACGGCGCTTCTCCGGTACCCAATTCATACGGATCGTATGCGCCAAGTATCCTTTGCGATAGCGCAGACGCTCTACGACGAGGGTCAGCATCGCGACGCCATCGATCTTCTCACCGCCGTCGCCTACGCATGGCCGAACACAACGGAGTCCAAGGCGGCGGTGCACCTGGTTCTGGACTCCTTTAGAACCATCAACGACTTCGAGGGTCTCATGGCCGCCGGGCACCGGTTTCTTGCCGCCGATGGCCCCGTCGATGCAGCCCTGCGCGCCGAGATCCAACCTATCGTCAAGGCGGCGGAGCAAACTCGACTCGATGAGATCTCACTCGCCGCCGCTGGCGACACAGGCACGGGCATAGAGGAGCTGGAGGTCTTCGCAGAGCGATACGAGGGCACGGATCTTGGTGAGCGAGCGCTGATCAACGCCTTTGTTGCCGCAAGGGCAGCGGGAGAAAGTGAACGGCTCTACCGCCTGGGCGAAGAGATAGCACAGCGCTATCCATCCTCCGAGCAGCTCCCCGGAATCCTGGGCACCCTTGGACGAACAGCCGTGGCTCGCTACGAGCTGGATCGGGCGGTGGACATATTCCGTCAAGCCGCCGAGGCCAACCCCGCGGACAGGGTGAACCTGCTAGTAGCCACGGGCTCTCTGCTCGAGCAGCTCGCCGACTTGGACGGTGCTCGCGACGCCTATCAAAGAGCCCTCGATGCAGCAGAGGATCGAGCGCACCGTGATGTGCCGGCCGCCCGCCTTGCGAAGCTTCTCGAGCGAATGTCCATCGAGCCACGCCAGCTCGTCTTGATCCTCAGCGGCCTGTCGGATGAAGAGCCAGAGGTAATCTCCAGGCTCGGACTTGCTCAGCTTCGCGTCGGTGACGCGATGACCGCGGAGTCGACCTTGCACGGAGTAGTCGCCGCCGGCAGCGCTTCATCGGAAGCACTCGCCAGAGCGCACTATGGCATGGCGGAAGCAATGGTACACATACTCAAAGAGTATGAGCCAACCGAGGACGTCGATTCCCTACACGAGCTGATCGCCCTGGTGGAGGTTACTCAGCAGTCCTACCTGAACGCGGCGAGGCAAGGCTGCCCCGTCTTCACACCAGCGGCCTTTGCCAGACTTGCCCACCTGAACGCCACGGCGGCGGATCGGATCGAGAACCTCCCTCTCCCGCCTGATCTCACCGAGCAGGAGCGCAGCATGCTCGAGCGCGCGTTCGCGACTCGCGGCGAGCTGCTTCGACAAGAATCCCAAAACGCTCTGCAAGCATGTAGGGAGCAGGCGTGGAGCAGGCAGATCTTCAATCCGGCGGCACGGGTCTGCCTGGCCGGCGAGATCGCCGACTCCGATCCCGTTGCTTTCGAGAACCCGAGCCCTCGCCGCCAAACGGGTGATGTGGATGGTCTCGAGGAGCTTCGTGCGAGGCTCGCCCGAAACCCGGAAGATCTGGACTCCATGCGAGAACTGGGCCTGCGTTTCTTGAACGCTGGTCATCACCATGTTGCCCGCTTGGTCTTTGCGAGAACGGCGCGCGCCGGCGGTGGATCCATAGAAACGAACCTTCTCGGCGTGGCCAGCTATCTCGCCGGTGACATCACTGGAGCATTGGAGGCCTTTGCTTCCGCGGCAGATGGCGGCCTCGACAGCGGCAGAGAGAATCTCGTGCGAGTGCTCAACGAGCTGGGCCTGGAGCAAGCGGCAAGTGAGGCCTTGGAGAGATACGAGGTCACCAGCAGCGGCGGCCTACTCATCGATGCCGCCGGCGTGCGACGAGGCGAGTCATGATCCTCTCGAGAAGAAATCTCATAGCTTCTTGCCTTGCAAAGGCGCTGACAGTTCTTGTTCTGCTCATGGGATCCTCGTGCGGGCAAACCGTTCGTCCGCTATCCATCCACGATTCGCGTCTGCCACTCGACGCCCGGCGGTGGATCGCGGACGCGGAGGATGCGGTGACCGTGACAGCGGCCTGGAGAGACGAGGCGAAGGAGGCCGTCGACGCTGCCCTTCAATGGCGGAGCACTAGCGTCAGAGCTTTGTCCTGGCCAACGACCACGGAGGCCACCCTTGCCCAAACGACGCTCGGCGAGCTCGCGGAGGCCCGCATTCGATTGGCGCGCCTCGAGCTTGCTTTGGCCGAAGCGGAGCTGGCCCTCGCCAAGACTCGAAGAACGCAGGTGAACGCCGAGACAGCCGTCAGATACGATCTGCGCTACTACGACCTCGAGCCTTTCACCGAAGCCACGAGGCAGGCCCGCACAAACGTCGAGTCCGCCTCTCGAGCCGTCGCGGACCAACGGCTGCTCGTGGAAGAAGCCACGACTCAGTGGTGGCGTGCCTTCCAGGCCTATGTTCTGGCCGGTGGAGATCCCCGCGTCTTGTGGTTGGGGGAGCAGTGAAACGACGCTGTGAAGAGCCCACGGATGTCATCCCTTGCGCGCCATCCCAGGCAACGGTTCGCAAGTTGAACCTCGTCATCCTGGAAGGTCCGGACGCGGGAAGCCGCATGCCGCTCGAGAAGGACTCAATCGTAATCGGAAAATCCCCAGCGTCGGACCTCTGCCTCGCCGACTCGGCTATCTCCCGCAGCCACTGCGAGCTTTTGCGGGTGCACGAAGGCTACATGATACGAGATGTGGGCTCCACCAACGGAACGCAGGTGGACGGCATCCGCGTGAAAGAGGCCTTTTTGAGGCCGGGAGCGCGTATTCAGATTGGCAAATCGGTTCTTCTCTTTCAACCGGTCTACCAAGCGGACAGCATACTGCCGTCACGAGCCGACTCCTTTGGAGAGATGGTGGGCACCTGCCTGGCCACAAGACAGGTCTTCGCCATACTCGAGCGCGTCGCGCAGACCGACGCAACGGTGCTCTTGACGGGAGAAACGGGGACCGGCAAGGGAGCCGCGGCCAGAGCCCTGCACCAGGCCAGCCATAGATCAAGCGAACCCATGGTAGTGGTGGACTGCGGTTCGGTCAGCCCGAGTCTGATTCAGGGAGAGCTATTCGGAGCGGAGAAGGGTGCCTACACGGGCGCGGATCGAGCACGCCCAGGAGCTTTCGAACAAGCCGACGGTGGGACGCTCTTCTTGGACGAAATCGACGAGCTTCCTCTAGATCTGCAGCCGAAGCTTCTGCGGGTGCTCGAGGAGCGAGAAGTGAGAAGACTAGGCTCCGACAAACCCCGTAAGCTCGATCTGCGCGTGGTTGCCGCGACAAAGCTCGATCTGGCTCGCCTCGTGTCCGAGAATCGCTTTCGAGAGGACCTCTTCTTCAGGATATCGGTAGTCCGTGTCGACCTGCCCCCGTTACGTGATCGCACGGAGGATCTTCCCCTGCTCTCGAGCCACTTTCTCGGCGAGCGAGACGCCTGGGAAGGGTTCTCCCCGGCTCTGCGTGAGCAGCTCCTCTCTCACTACTGGCCAGGCAACATCCGTGAGCTACGAAACGTGCTCGACAGGCTACGTTACCTGGGCATGGAAGGAGAAGCCGAGCTGCCTCTGGACTCTGGGTTCGGTCAGACGAAGGACGAACCGCCGCAAGCGGCGCAGTCCCTCCCGAACGTGGATTTCGCGCGCCCCTTCAAGGACGCCAAGGAATCCTTGGTGGATGCCTTCGAGAGGGCCTACCTTCAGCGCCTGCTCGACCGGTCCGGAGGAAAGATAGCCGCCGCGGCTAGAGAAGCACGCCTCAACAGACAGTACTTCTACGACTTACTTCGAAAGCACGACCTCTATGACAAGAACCGGTGACCTCTCGGGGAGAGCTGCAATGACAAGGACTTTTTCTGCTGAAGCGTCCACACGCTCCACTACGTCTCTAATCCCCTTTCTCTTTGTCTGCCTGCTAGCCATCGGGGCTCTTGTCTCCTGTGGAGAAGACATCGAGCTAGGGCCGAGGATCAAGCCCCATCTCTCACCCCTTTCCTTCGGTGACCTACACCCTCGCCCCAGCGGCACCGATCCCGACCCATACTCGAACACCTATGTACCCTTCGAGTGGACTCTTCTTCTCCAATCCATCGGCACGGATCCTGTGCTCGTCGAAGAGATATGCATAGTTGGCGACAACCACAATGGCGAGCCCGGCGACAATGCCTTTTCTTTCGAGGGTCCGGATATCTTGGAGATTCCCGCACAAAGAGAGGCAGCGGTACGTATCACCTATGATCACACCGATAGAAACATCGATCTAGACGGCGATGGAGAGCCGGATCCGGACCATGTCGCCTTGATCGTTCAGTCCAATGCCATGGATTTTCCAACCCTGGTGGTCCCAATCTGCGGCCGGATAGTATCTACGAGCCGGGAGCCCGAGACCTTCGAGTGCGTCTCACCCGTGCAGGCCCCCGCCGAGGGCGTGGCCGATCGCGATCTATGTAGTTTTGGCGGGTAACAGGACGTTACCGACTCATAGGGCCGTAACGAAGATCTCGAGCCGTCCAATCGCGTAGCCGTCTTCGTCTTTCCCCCCGGCCACCAACAGATGCCCATTTTGCAAGGAGATCGCCGCATGTCCTGCCCTTGGGGTGGAGAGCCTCGCGGCCATACGAACCTCTAGCCTGCCCTGGAGTCGCTCGCAGGAAGCTGCCTGGGGCAGGTATCTGGGATCTATCATCTCGGTCTCGGCGGTAGGCGAGCCGGTAGAGATAAAGCCTCCCGTCACCAACACTCGACCATCACGAAGCTTGCTGGCGCCGTGGGAGTACCTTCCTCGGATCAGGCTACCCACGTTGCACGTCACCTCTAGGAAGGGGTCGAATATCTCTATGCTCGAGATGATCTCGCCATCTGCGCCCCGGCCTCCTATTGCCAGCACCCTGCCGTCAGGAAGAGTGACCATCGAGGCGTCCTTGCGATCCGTTGCATCCTCGAGGATCTGATGAGAGACCGCCTCTTCTCCCGCCTCGAGATCACCGGATATCCGCCTGGCGCGTTCATCCTCGAAGCCCATCAGAAGCAGACCTCCCGCACCGTCGATGGTCGCCGAAAGCCCGCCTCCCGCCTCTGGCAGAAGCAAGACCCCTTCGCTGATGTCTCCAGAAGCATCGATACGATCGATCCTCGTCGAAAGCTCTCCGTCCACCTTCCCACCAAGAAGGTACCCACCACCTGAGGGGTTCTCGGCGACGAGTCCGCCAATCCTGGACAGACCTGTTTCCTCGGCTAGAAGGCAGTCATCCTGATTGCAAAGCCCGTAGCTGCTCATTGGGCCGTCATCGTCCATACCCCCGGCGAAGAGCGCCCCATCGGCAAGGGGAAGCGCGAGATGATCCCACCTCCTTGCCATGACGCAGGAGTCATCTTCCAGGCACTCGACGGGGCCTACTAAACGAGCGGAGGTAGAATCGAAACGTTCGATCCGTCCGAGAGCCTCATCGTCGCCAACGCATCCTCGTCCACCAATGAAGAGAACGTCTCCGCTTCCTTTCAGGGGCACGACGGCAGCCGAATGGCGGGGAGGATCGAGCCCGAACCCCGCCGCCGAGGAGAAACGATCGACGAGGCCAACGTAGACCTCGATCTCTTTCTGGCCCTTGGAAATGGTAAATGGGAGGGACTCGCCGCGGCTCACAATCAGCCCCCCTTCGCCGGTCAAGCCTTCTATGACGAGGCGCCTCTCTTCGCCTGCCGGTACCGGCGGCACTTCAGTGCTCCCTCCGCGCTCGAAGGGCCCCTCGGCGGTCACCACCCCCATGTCCGGACCATCGATCCGTATGCGTAGCCACCGAACCACAGATGGATCGAGAGGATCTTCCGAGATATTCGAAGAGGACGAAATGTACACGACCAGTACACCGGGGCTCCCGGAGCATCCCAGCGCTCCTAGTGTCGTCGCTGCCAAAACGACCGGCAAGAAACCGAGCCTAATCAGCCTCGAAAACTTCGATGTATCGATTGGGCTCAATGGCGCACCACCACGTCGATCATTGGAGGAGTCAATGCCCCAGCCGAGATGAGACCAACGGTAAGCGCCGCGACGACGCCCGCGGTCCCAATCAACGGCCAACGCCATCTCTTGGCCTCGGATGCCGGCTCCAATGGCGAGACCACGGACAACACCTCGAAAGCCATCCGATCAGCCTCCGAACGCAGCTCGGCTTCGACGCTCCTCGGCTCATCCGAGAGCCGCCGGCGCACCTCGGTGGATGGCTCGGGCTGACCGGAAAAACGAAGCCTTTGCAAAAGGACCCAGCCTGCATCATCACACCCGATGGAAACCCAGAGAAAAGCATCCACATCAGCTTCTTCAATCAGGCCATCCAGAACCTCGTCTCGCGGCACGGGGGCAAGCCCCGGACCCTTCTGCCCCGCCTCATCGAAGAATGCTCGCACTCGAGGGTTGTAGACCGAGGCAACTTCGTATCTGCGATCGATTCCCAGCGCTCGACGAAACTCCAACCGAGCAAGCTCCAGCTCGCCGCTCTCGACCCAGCTCGCGGCAAGGGCGAGCTGTGCATCCGCCAAGAGATTCGGCCTCGAGACGGACTGGCGCGAGGAGAGAAGCCCGTCACGATAGTCCCGCCAGACCTCGGCTGCCTCACGAAAGCGCATCTCCAGCTCGAGTCCACGAGCCCGCTCCTCCAGCTCTTTCCATTCGGCCCTCGGATCGCTTGCTTCGAGAATCTCGGAATCGACAGAAAGAACGCGAAGACCTGCTCCCTCGAGCGCGCCGAAAAGAGTATCCTCGACAAAGGAGTCATCACCTCGCGGCAGAACCAGAACCAGAGCACTTGGCTCGTCCCTCTCCTCTCCCCACAGAGGTGCGGGAGCAAAGAATAGACAGACCAGGACGAGCATCGAAACAATGCGCCTATACACTGGCACACACAGGCCATCATCAATCGGGCACGAAAAGAAATGAGCGTTCATTGCTTGCAAGAAGACATTCTTCCACATGTGGCGCATGAACAGCGGACCCAGGTTCTGAGAATCGTAGCTGTCCACAGGAAAGCTACTCGAAATCGAAGCCCATTGCAGCAAGGTCCATTTTCGCCGAGACCGGGGCTGTTGGCCCTGCTCGTATCCCTCCTCGTTTCAGGCTGCTTCACGGATGTGAGCGTTTTTACCTCCGGCCGAACGGAGGATCCCTGCAACGGGTCGATACCGATCTGCAGGCAGTATGCGGGCTGCGCTCTCGATGAACACTCATATGTCGAAAGCAGCTTCCCCGGAGATCTGAGAGTCTCCTCGCACGCCGAGATCCCGGGCTCGACCCTGGTGGTGCGGATACTGCTGATGGAGATGACATGGCCCGGCACCGAGCTATTGATCTTGGCGTACTCGCCAGGCTGCGGCGACGTCAGGGGTGAGCACTTGGTCGACGTGGACTTCTTCGAGCTTGCCGGAAGAGATAGGGTGTTGCACTTCGAGATTCCCCTCGACAGCTCGGGCGACCATCTGGTGGAGGTGTTCTCGGACATGGCCGCGACCTACCTATTGACCGCGGACATGGAGGGCAGACGATGAGCCGTGACCCGAAACGAGCAGCCTTTAAGAATTGGGGGCTGATCCTCGCCTCACCCCTCCTTCTCACGCTGATTGTTCCAGCAATCGCGGAGGCAACCGCCCCTTATCCCAGGCTTGTTTGGAAGGCCGAGGCAGAGCCCGATTTCGATGTCGACGCCGCCCTGGAGATGGTCGACGACGGAACTGGTGGAGACGACATCGCAGGTGACGGCCTCTTCACGGCACAGGTTGTTTTTCCCGATGATGGTGGCACAGAGGGACCACCCCGAACCTTCCACTACCGCGTGATACCGCCCGACACGCCGCCGGAACAGGCAATAGGAAGCGCCACGGGAGAGCACCTCTTCGTTAGGCTACCCGACGGCAGTGAACGTACCGTCCGCTTCTTCTACTCCACCGCGCGAGCTACCGAGATCCCACTCACTGCCGACTGCACGGACGTGGACACCATCCTCTCCTGCCTAGGGTTCGCGCCAATCCCCGGTGTATCCGATGATTGGAGTACGAGCGGAGAAGCAACGGCCATCGGAGATCATCAGCCTGTTCTCGGTGAGTCGGCATGGGATGTGGCGGGGACGGCCACGCGCCTCGTGGGAGATGGGGGCGCGGGCCCCAAGAGAGCCTCTTTCATCTCGGGACGAGGCTTTGGAGGCTCCGATGCATGGCAGCCGGTCTTCGAGAACATGGACGGTAGCTTGCGCCTCGGCCCCGACGGTTGGCATTGGAGTGAAGAAGCCATTCCCTTCGACCTGGAGGCCGATCCTTGGAGCGTCGTTGTCTTCGAAGCGCTGCCTCAAAGAGGAATGGCCCGCCAAACAGTGGATTCGGGGCCATTACCAAAGCCCCTTCTCACGGAGATCGTCACCGATACAGCGGCCTCCTTCATCGAGATTCACAACCCAAGCGATCATCCCTTGGCTCTTTCGAGCCTTCACTTGACGAATGATCCGGGTTACCCGCAGCTTGGAGCTTCTCCCACGGCCGTCGACGAGCAAGGCTTCCTCTTGACCTTCCCTGCCGGCGAGCTTGCCGAACCAGGTGCCTGGCTCACAATCAGCCTCGTCGACGCGGATGCCTTCGAGGGAGCCTGGGGGGTCCCGCCGAGTTACGTCTTCCCAGGCCGCATGGGCGCCCTCGCGCTGCAACCATCTCATTCCGAAGGACTGGGCTCGGCCTCCGCTCTCGACGAGGATGGTGGATTCGTCGCGCTCATCCATCACCTGCCTCCATCGGAACGAGTCCTCGATGTCGACATCGTCACATGGGGATCCCCGGGGCCAGAGCGCGCTCTTCCCGACAAGAGCGATATGACCGCCGGCTCGGAAACCTACGGACAAGACTCCATGAGAGCCACGTCCTCCCCGGCCCCCAGCGGTCCCTTCATGGCACGACGAGACTTCACGGAGGGCGCACAAAGGATGGGCGCCGGATTCAACGGCCTCCTCGATCCCGAGACCGGAACCAACCATGATGAAACCGACGAGCCCCTCGACCAGACATGGGCGCTGACGCCCGTACCAACCCCCGGAGAACCACCGTCCGATTTTCGAGTAATCATAAGCGGCGTCGTGACCGACGCGGACAGTGGCGCTCCAGTAGCGGGAGCAACGGTCAGCGCTCATCCAGACGGCCCATCCGTCACGACAGCGGATGACGGCTCTTACTCGCTGGAGGTCGACGCCGGCTCATGGACCATCGAGGCATCGGCGGATGGCTATCAGCCCGGCAGCCACGATGTGAGCGTGGATGATGACACGACGCTGGACATTGAGATCGAACGCGAGCCTGGGGTCGTGATTGGAGGCCGCGTAAGGGATGATCTCGACAGATGGGTGGCCGGCGCACGCGTGGATTTGGTCGGCGGGCAGCGAAGCAGGAACGTGACCACCGGCTCGGACGGCACATTCATTTTCACGGGCGTGCAGCCCAACACCCTCTACACAATCACCGCGAGCATGGATGGATACCGCAGCGACAGCCGAGACCTGCAGATCGGTCAGTCGGATCTCTTCGATGTAATCCTTACCATCGTCTACGTACCGGTCTCATACACCGTAACGGGACTTGTGCTCGACGGCGCGACGGAGGCTCCCGTCTCGGGCGCCACGGTGGCGATTCCTTCCCTGGACGCCACGACAATCAGCAATCTCCAAGGCGAATTCACCTTTCGGCTGGTGCCTCCCGAAACCTACGTCATCACCGCCAGGGCCGAGGGTTTCGCCGAGCAGGCCGTGGAGGTCACCGTCGAGGACTCCGATCTTTCGGATGTCGAGATCCGGCTTGGCCGAGACGGCGATGCTCTATCCTTGACGGGAACGATAACCGCCGCGGGTTTGGACATGCCGATCACCGGAGCATTTGTTCGCGTCGTCAATCCAGAGGGTGTGCAGCGGGAGACAACCACCGATGTACGGGGGGTCTATAGCTTCTTGGGACTCTTTCCCGATAGATACGAGCTGACCGTGAATGCGGCGGGATATGCTCCCCACCACGAGACAATAGACCTGGACATATCCACGGAGCACGACGTTGCCCTGGAGGTACCTCCCGGTCAGGGCTTCTCTCTTTCTGGAGTCGTTCGACTCGAAGGTCGAGCCGATGACGACCTGCTTGGGACCACTGTCTCACTTGCTCATCCCGATTCTCCGGAGTCCTTGCTGGCCGAGGAGGCCAGCGACGCCAATGGAGCCTACCGCTTCGAGAACATCACCCCGGGGATGTACCGCGTCGTGGCAAGCCATGAAGACTTTGTTTCCGCGGGCCTGACGCTCGCCGTTTCCGCGGACACGGTGCAGCACTTCATCCTCCATCCCAAAAAGGAGACCGAAGAGCCGCCCCTGCTGGGCTGTAACTGCTCCACATCCTTACCTGATGCCACTTTTTTTCCTTCGACTCTTGTTCTTCTCGTCCTCCTTTTTTGGGGCCGAGATCGACGAAGGCGGGTACGGGCCCGGTTTTCTGCTTGACCAAATGGCTAGTTTCCGGTACCCGCCCATTTCCCCCTGTGCCGAACTAGGCGCGTCACCCTGGCGGATAGGAGGGTCCCGGGATGCATAGTCTCGGCCGTCACGCCCTGCTCGATCTCTACGGGTGCAATCCCGACATCTTGAACGACACGACCTACCTGCAGTCGCTGTTCAAACAGACGGCTATTGACTTGGACTGCACTGTGGTTCAGGAGGTCTTCCACCATTTCGCGCCTCATGGGGTGAGCGGGGTCGTAGTGATCGCCGAAAGCCATCTCGCGATACACACTTGGCCGGAGCATGGTTACGCGGCTGTGGACCTGTTCACGTGCAGCGAAACGACGGAGCTTGCGGCCTTGAGTGAGCTGCTTCGTGAGCGGCTTCAGGCAACGGAGGTCGACTTTCGCGAGGAATCACGCGGAATCATGACGAACCGTCGACTCGCCATGCTGCAACCCCGGGCAGTGGCAGCGACTTGACTTCAATGTCCGGTGTCAGCTCTGGCGGCTTGAGCAGGGACGGCAGATGGTTCACCGACCAGTGGTCGGATGGGCTGCGCTTTTCCGTCCAGGTCGAGAAGGTTCTTCGAGACGTCAAGAGCCCCTTCCAGCATGTTCTGGTGTTG
>SKWY01000333.1 GCA_007128675.1 Deltaproteobacteria bacterium
GAACCCGGGCAAAGAGCCCTCAAGATCGTGAAGACGGGCTATCGTGATTTCGATCGATTCATCGAAGTTCGTTTTCAGAGGACATCGGTGGTCACCATAGATCTCGAGCAGAGCGTTGTGGCCGATGTCTTTTATGAAGAAGCCCCTCACGATGAAGTGCCCTCACGGGAGCCCTCTGCCCATGATCTCGAAGAGAGCAGGGAGATCTCGGAGCTCGACGCACCAGAGGTTACGGAAACAGCTTCTTTCCTTGCCCAAAGGGACACCGACTCCTCCCTGGGAAGCATGCGAAAGGGCTCGTACGCCCTGTTGGGTGCCGGAGGGCTCGCGCTGCTTGCCGGCGGAACTCAGGGACTCTTGGCGTGGCGTCGCGAGGCGGTTCTATCCGAGAGGTTCGATCGGGAAGGGGGACCTACGACGGATGATGTGGATGATTGGAACCGCGCTCACAGCGCGGCAAGCAGAGCCAATGCATTCTACTTTGCTGGTGGAGCCATCAGCGCCGCGGGCTTGGCTCTGCTCGTTACCGATGTGTTGCTGACTCGAAACGATCTGCCTGCCTCTTCACGGGAGCAGGCGCAGGCCGGCACGGGGGTGCGCATGCGGCCATATCTCGACGGCCCCGCACTCGTGCTCTCCATAACGTGGTAGGAGCCCCCGCTGCTCCCTTTTCGAGCTTTTTCGGCGCAAGGGTCCAAGGCGCCAAGCAGTCCGCTAACCCAGCAGCCCTGAACCTTTGGTGCTATTCCTCGTGCGCGCGCTCGATGTACTCCTGCGCTCGGGTCGTTTCGACCCCTCCCCACTCTCCGCCGATCTGCCACGACCTCGGCACTTCCAAGTGCCACTCGTAGTTTGCCGTTACACGAGCTCCCGAGGTCGTGGTGCTCTCGATGTCTAGCTGCCAAACGAACTGTTCGGCCTCATCTGGGAAGAGCTCTATCCAGTAGCGTCCGAGGACCGCCATCGGTGGAAACTCGGGGATCCAGCGCTCGGGGTGTACTATTCTCAGGTAGGGCTCGCCGCTGAAACCGGACATCTCACCGTGTATGTGTCCCTTTTCATTCAAGAACTGGAAAAAGAGCCTGGTGAATCGTACCGGGACGGTGACGGTGCGGACCGTCACGCCGACACGATCGCGGCGGTCCTCTATGTTTCTTGGTGCTCCCCACAAGATGAAATCCGCTCTTAGCTGTTGCTGGTTCTGATACCGGTCTCGCTCGAAGGCATGGATATCGAATCGAAGGTTGGCGCTGTATCCGCTAACCACAAGGCCGTACTCTCCAGCCTCCAGCTGGTCGAAGTTCCATTTGACGTACTGGTAGTGGTCCATGTACTGCTCGAACTCTTCCTGACTAAGATTGCCTGCCGCCCGCTCTGCCTCGAACTCCTCGAGGACGCGCTCGGGATCCCCGTGACCGGGAAACTGATTGCGCAGCTTTTGAATCTCGGCGAAGTACCAGGAGAGCAAGGTGGAGATCTCTCGTTCGTACTGTGCCACGTCATCAATGGCCCTGACGGTGCCCAGTCGTTCGCTGAACTGGCGCTGTAGCTCGTTCAGATTCTCTTCGTAGGCTCGGGCACGGGATGTGGTCTGGTAGTGGTTCATGTAGCACAAGCCAGCGCCGCCGATCAGGCTCAAAACGATCAGTGTCGAGATTAGTTGCTTCATTGATTGTGCCCGTTTGGTGATTTGGTCAAAGGAAGCGGAGCCAGGTTCTACCCAGTACCGCTCCAGATTCTGTGATCAGTGATTCTCGAAATACAAACCGCCTAGAAAAGGGGTATCCGAGTGATTGACACCTGGTCAAGCCCGAGATCCTCACACCCCGCTCTTCCTTACCACGACCTGGCGGGAAGTCGCCAGAAGGGCTGACATGATGAGCGCTGAACCGAATTGTCGGGGTAGCGTGTTTCCAGGTCGCAAAGCTTTCCATTTTCTTCGAGAAGGCAGCTCGTCCAGGCCACGTTGCGATGTCAAGCTATCGGTATTTGCCGCATGGTTGCTACACTACATCGATGATGGATCGTATCTCTCTTGGAGTACTGAAGCTCGTTCCGAAAAACGGCCTCTCTCGCGGAGTAGGTTGGCTCACTCGGGGGCCGTGGCCCCGTCTGGTGCACCAAGCCATGATAAGGGGGTTCGCAAGGGCGCTTCGGGTTCGGACGGATGAGGCGGAGCTTCCTCTCTCGGACTACGAAACCTTCTCACAGTTCTTCGTGCGGCGGCTAAGGGCTGGAGCAAGGCCCGTGGATTCCGATCCGGGTACGCTGGTATCCCCGTGCGACGGCGCGCTTGGAGCGACGGGCCGAATCGAGGGGAACACGCTTCTACAAGCCAAAGGCAGACCGTATGGGCTCGAGGATCTTCTCCAGGACGCCGTGTGGTCCCGGCGCTACGAGAATGGAGCATACGCCACGATCTACCTTGCGCCATTCGACTACCACAGGGTGCACTCCCCGGTTGATGGCGAGATTGTGGAGTCGCGTCATATTCCTGGGACGCTGTGGCCCGTGAATCCTCCTTCGGTAACTCGGGTAGAGGACCTGTTCGCCGTGAACGAGAGGCTCGTGACCCACATCGATACCGCTTCAGGTCCCGTGGGGATCGTGATGGTTGGGGCAACATGTGTTGGAAGGATTCGGATGCTGTACGACCAAGGGGTGACAAACGACGGAACCTGCCTGGGTGTGAAGAGCTACTCGCCACCGGTCGAGGTTCGCAAGGGAGATGAGCTCGGGCTCTTCGAGATGGGCTCGACCGTAGTTCTCCTGCTTGGTCCAGACAGCTGGCGCCTGGCTCTGTCACTCGAGAGCTGGGGCGAAAGGGTTCAGGGTGCGTCATCATGCTCGAGTGGGGAAGAAAACGAAGCTCGCCTGCTTCGTATGGGAGAGGTGATCGGCCGTTTGACCCCCGGGGAAGAACAAGGGTGAGGGTAACGCTCCCAATCGAAATAGCATCGCTCATCGTCGTGATGGCAGCTTTTTCCTTCGCTACCTCGTGTGGGCCCTCGGAGAGGGCCGATGTTGACAGCGATGTGCGGCGAAACTCCTTCTCCTACAATGGTGAGTTCGCAAGTGCCTGGGGAGAAGAGACCTTCGCGTGGCCTGTTTCCGGCGGGCGGGCTCTTTTGAGCTGGGAGGGGACGAACGTTGGGGCAGGAGAGTTCGTCCTTGCCGTTCTCGATGCCGAGGACGAGCAGGTCTATTTCGGAAGGGCTGTCGGGCCGCCACCCGCCGCCGAGACGAGCGCATGGGGCACCGCCGGTGAGTGGCGCCTAGAGATCTCTTATCGACGCCTCGAGGGCATCGTAAGTGTCGCGGGCAGCGCGATAATCGACTAGGAATGCCGGAACAACATCCTCGGGCGGCGGCTGCCTGCTCGGCAGCTTGCCTACATGGAGACGAGGGCCTCGTTCACCTGAATCCGAGCTTCATCACGAAGGGCGTTCATGAAAGCCTCTTCCACCTGGCTCTGGCGAGACCGAAGGATGCTCTCGCGAAGACGCTTCTTCTCCGACTCAAAGGCATCGGGGTCTGGCTTCTGACGCTCGAGGAGGCGTACCACGTAGAATGAGCCACCTACCTCGACGAGCTCTGGGACGACAGGATCGTCCTCCGTCAGCTTCATGACTCTTGCAACGAGGTCGTGGCTTCTACCGATGCCCTGGATCTCGTCACCCCGAATCGCCTTCAACCCGGTCGTTTGAGCAGCCGGCCCGTCGTCCCTCTTTCTCGGTTCGTCCAAGGAAAGCTTGGGTGAATCGAGCTGCAGCTGGGCTCCCTCGATCTCTAGCGCGCCGTCCAGGCCCAGCTCGAGAGAAGCATCGGAGTCCCCGTCCTCATCATCGGCCTTGCCTACGATCCCTGCCAAGGGCTTGCCTTCCAGAGACTTCTCTAGAATTGCCTCTCCCTTTTCTTCCGCAAGCTTCTTTGCAAGCTCGCCTTCGAGAATGTCGATGGCGATGTCTCGCTCCACTTCTTCGAGTGGTTGTTCATGGGCCTCCTTGCGATCCTCGACGAGGATTACGTGAAAACCAAAGGGAGTCTCCACGACATTGGAGAGGTCTCCAGGCTCCAGGGAGAATGCAGCTTCCTCGAAGGCGGGGACCATCTGTCCCCGTGGGAACCAGTCGAGATCGCCTCCCTGCCGACGTGACATCTCATCATCCGAGTGCTCCCGTGCAAGCTCGGCAAACTCGGCGCCATCGCGTGCTTCTTGCAGTACCTCGGAGGCCTTCGCAAGGGCGGCTGTTCTATCCTCCTCGCTGGCATCGGCCTCGACAGAGATCAAAACGTGTCTGGCTTTGACCCGCTCGGGATGCTTGTACCTGAACGAGTTGCGCTCATAAAAAGCCTGGACCTCATCCTGTCTGTCCGAAAGAAGGTCGTCTATCTGCTCGTCGGTGACCTTGACCTTATCCCTAAAGCTGGGAGGAGAGATACGAACGTACTCGAGATCGATCTTGTCGTTCTCTTCCACGAAACGATCCCATACTTCAGCGGGTGAGACGTTCACCGA
>SKWY01000129.1 GCA_007128675.1 Deltaproteobacteria bacterium
CCTCGAGCTGCGTGAAGACGTCAGGGCGGCCAGAGTAGCTGTCGATCTCTCCGAGGAGATGCGAAAGGTCGTGCGCAACAGATACCTGCCGGCAATTGGTCTCACCGCTACATACCAGAGGTCGAACGTTCGAGGTTTTACTGATGAGTATGGCAGCTGGGTGGCGGGTGTTGGTCTTTCCTGGAACCTTTTTGACGGTGGGCTTCGTGAGAGTGAGCTGCAAGAGGCGGAAGCAAGGATCTCCGAGAGACGAGCTCAGGCGAGCTCTGCCGCGGCTAGGGCGAGAGACGAGATCCGGCGCGCCAAGCTCGAGCTGGAGAGCGCGCAAGCAAACCTCGTGACGGCCAGGGAGCAGGCGCTCTTGGGATCGGAGAATGTGGAACTCTTGCAGCAGGCTTTCGAGGCTGGGGTCGCCACATCCCTCGAGATGGTTGATGCCAACGCCGCTCTTCGCGCCGCTGAGCTTGCAAGAATAAACGAGCAGCTCAACGCGGAACTTGCCGCCTTGGCGCTGGCGCGCGCGGCCGGGATCTTCAGTCCCTAGAGTCATGGCTCTTTACCCGAACAACGCCCCGATCAAGCATCTAAGCAATCTGGAGCCTCTTATGTATCCAAGTAATGACGAAGCGAATCACAAGGGGTATTGGCGCAGAGCCATCCCGTTGGCCTCCCTGGCCCTATTCCTTCTGGCTGCCTCTTCGTGTGAGAGCCAGGAGGACGAGGACCTCGATGAACAGTCCGCCCACGCGGTCAGTGCGATCAGAGTCGAAAGAGGGGATCTCATCGAGTCGGTAGCACTGGTGGGAGAGCTACAGGGTGTGGAGGAGGTGCGGGTGCTTCCCATGGTTACCGACACGGTACGGCGGTTGCCTGTCCGTGAAGGGGATGTGGTGCGGGCCGGAGAGGTTCTTGCGATCGTCGCCTCGGAGCTGACCTCCCAGGCGCTTGAGCAGGCGGATGCCGCGCTCGAGGCCGCCACCGCGAACCGTGATGCTCTGGAGAGAGAGGTCGGCAGAATCAGGCCCCTGGTCGAGGCCGGCTCGGCGCCTCGCTCGCAGATGGAGTCCCTCGAGGCACAGCTTCGCGCCGCCCGTGCCCAGGTCCGTCAGGCGGCGGCCGGGGCGGGTCAGGCCACCGTTCAGCAAGGACGCACGGTCATTCGCAGCCCCATATCGGGCGTCGTCTCTGGCATCACCGTACAGGAAGGTGAGATCGCCTCGCCGCAGATGCCTCTTCTCACTGTCGTCAAACCGGATGATCTCAAGGTGGTATTGAGGGCTCCGGAGCGACACTTCCTTCGCATAGCCAAAGACATGCCGGTGACCGTATCTCCTCTTACCGATCGCCAGATGACGGTGGATGCGAAGGTGACGCTGAAGGGGCCCGTGGTGGATCGGATGACGAGGACGGGACTGATCGAGGTCGCCGTGGACAACTCGGAGGGCCACCTCGTTCCTGGCAGTCTCGTTAGAGCGACCGTGGAGATCAGCCGCAAGGGCGATGTGATTCTCGTGCCGGCGGAGGCGATTCTTTTTACCGGCGAGACGGAGCTGTCTAGCCGAGCCATGGCCTTCATTGCCGAGGACGACGTCGCTAGGAGGAGGGATGTGGTCCTTGGGGAACGTCAGGGAGATCTCTTGGAGATTCGGCGCGGTTTGTCGGAAGGCGAGCTTCTAATCACGCGAGGGGCCCATTTCTTGCGGGATGGTGGTCCCATACGGCTTATCCGAGTCGATGGAAAACCGGCGAGTGAGAGCCCGGGCGGACATGAAAAAGGTGAAAAGCCGCGCCCGAACGGCGCGGATGAAGGCGGGGGCGTAGGGCAAGAGGCTTCCGGCGGCGATCTCCAAGCGGAGGCCCAACGATGAAGCTGACCGAGATGGCCGTTCGCCGTCCGGTGACCGGGATCATGGCCTTCATCGCTCTGACGATTCTGGGGATCGTCACCTTCGGCCGCTTGCAGCTCGATATGCTCCCGGACATCGAGTTTCCCATAGTTGGAATCATCACGACCTACCAGGGCACGGGCCCCGAGTCCATCGAGCTTCTGGTGACCCGCCCAATCGAGGAGGCCGTTGGCTCCGTTCAGAACGTGGAGAACATCTACTCCACCAGCTCCCAGGACTTCTCGCTCGTAATAGTCGAGTTCGCATGGGGAACCGACATGCAAAGAGGCGAGGAGGAAGTTAGGCGAAACCTCGAGGTCTTCGCCGAGGAGCGCCTTCCCGACGATGTCGGGCGTTCTCTAGTGTTCGCCTTCGATCCCTCCCTCCAGCCTACTAGCTTCATCATGGTGAATGCGCCTGGGACTCCCGAGAATGTGCGCAAGCTCGCCGAGGATGTGGTTGAGCCGTTCTTGGCCAGGGTCCCCGGTGTTGCGGCGGCGGAGGTCATGGGAGGCGCCAAGCGGCAGATTCACGTCCGGCTCCTGCCGGAGTGGCTCGAGGCCTATGGCATCGCACCCCAGCAGATCGTGAATGTGCTGCGGGCATCGAACGTCGTCATTCCAGGCGGCCGGCTCGAGCAAGGCGCGCAGGAGATGAACATAGCCACTCGGGGCGAGGTCTCCAGCATCGCGGAGATTCGAGAGATCACTGTCGGGCAGAAGAACGGAGTGCCCGTTCTCTTGGATCACGTTGCCGAGGTCGTGGACGGCTTCGAGGAGCAGACCTCCGTCGTGCGCGCAAACGGCCAAAGCGCCGTCATGATGGCTCTTCGCAAGCAGTCCGATGCCAACACCGTTCAGGTGTCTCGAAGAGTTGAGAGGGAGTTGGAGCGCATAGAATCAATGCTGCCCGAGGGCGCGAGCCTCCAGGTCCTATTCGACCAGGCCCTGCCGATTACGCGCTCGATCTCGAACCTTGCGTCGACGGCCATGATCGCCATTCTGCTTACGGCTGCCGTGCTCTTGGCGTTTCTTCGAAGCTGGCGTACCAGCACGATCGTCCTTGTGAGCATCCCTCTTTCACTGCTCGCGACGTTCACGGTGATGGACTATCGAGACGTCACCTTGAATATCATCTCCATGGCGGGGTTGGTGCTCGCGGTAGGTCTTCTGGTCGACAACTCGATCGTCGTGCTGGAAAACATCTTCAACCATCTTCGGAGGGGCTCCGATCCGAAGAAAGCAGCCGTCGACGGTACGAGTGAGATGGCGATGCCCATCACGGCCTCGACATTCACCTCGGTAGCTGTTTTTGCTCCTATTCTCTTCGTGCCGGGGCTGGCGGGTCAGCTCTTTCGCGATATGAGCCTGACGATCGTCATCTCCCTTCTGTGCTCGCTCCTCGTGGCCCTGACTCTGGTCCCTCTCCTGGCGAGCCTGCTGGTGGGAAGTGCCAAGAGCGGCCGTTTCGAGCGTTTCATCGGCTACTTCACCTCTTGGATCGATCCTCTTTCAGGAGCTTATGGCCGCTTCATGGAGCGAGCGCTTCACCACAAATGGAAGATCGTGCTCGTCTCCTTGGGGGTCTTCGGCGGAAGCATGGCTCTCATCCCATTGATGGGCATCGACTTCATGGCGCAGACGGATGAGGGTTTCGTGAGCTTCCGAGTGGACGCGGGGGCTGGCTCGTCGGTCTCGACGACGGACGAGGTCTTCAGAGAGATGGAGGCCATTGTCGAGGAGCTGGTGCCGGAAGCGGAGATGGTGGCGGCTCGGTTCGGGGCCGGAGAGGGAATATCCGCCCTGATGGGCCAGAGCAGTCATTCGGGAACGTTGCAGATACGGCTACCTCCCAGATCAGAGCGTGATCGAGGCCAGCAAGAGATCGAGGATGTTCTCCGTCGGAGTTTTACGGATTTGCCTGGGGTGGAGATCACCTCCGCCCAAGGGGGCATGATGGGGATTGGAGGCGCCCTCGAGATCAAGATATTCGGCGAGGATTTGGCGGAGGTGCGTGAGTACGGGTTGCAGCTAGCTAGCCATCTTCAGGGGGTCGAGGGCGCGACGGACATCGAGTTCTCGATGGAGATGGGATTGCCCGAGCTTGCCGTCGAGCTCGACAGGGATCAGCTTCGGGCCCTGGGCCTGACTCCCGCCGATGTTGCCGCGACCATCTCCACCTACTTTCTTGGCACGACGGCGACGATGTTCCGAGACGGTGCCGGTGAGTACGCGGTGAATGTGAGGGCGCCGCGAGAGGTCAGGGAGGATATCCAGAGGCTTCGAAGCCTGCCGGTTGTAAGTCCAATGGGAGTCACTGTTCCTCTGGAGACGGTGGCGAGCGTTGGTCCCGCGCTGGGAGCGACATCGATTAGCAGGGAGAACCAGCGACGCGTGGCCAGCGTGAGCCTCAATGGCCCCGGGGTTCCACTCGCCACGCTCATCCAGCGTGTCGATGACGCCATGGACGAGATGGGCCGGCCGCCCGGCATCACCACGACGGTGGCGGGTGCCGCCGAGGATCTCGCCGACTCGTTTCGTGCCTTGTTCATTGCTCTTCTTGCGGCCGTGGTGCTCGTCTACATGGTGATGGCGAGTCAGTTCGAGTCGCTGTTGGAACCATTCGTGATCCTCTTCTCGGTGCCGTTGGCCGCCGCGGGCGTAGTCCTTGCTCTGGTCATCACCGATACGACGTTGCAGGTGACCGCCCTCATAGGGATGATCTTGCTTTCCGGGATAGTGGTGAACAACGCGATCGTCTTGATAGATGTGCTCAAGCGGCGAAGGTTGGAGGGAATGGATCTCATCGAGGCGGCGGCGGAGGCTGGACGAATGCGGCTTCGCCCGATCTTGATGACCGCCCTCACGACGATTCTTGGGATGACTCCCCTTGCGCTCGAGCTTGGTGACGGTGCCGAGATTTGGGCACCCATGGGTCGAGCCGTAATCGGCGGGATGATGCTCTCTACTTTGCTGACCCTGATCGTCGTTCCCACCGGCTACGTAATACTCGGGGGGTGGGCCGATAGGAGACGGGCCAAGAAAGCCAAAAAGCGAGCCGCCCGCATGGCGGCAGAACCCTTGCCGGCGGAGGGCTAGGCCCCAAGCGCGGTCTTCTAGAAATGGGTCAGGGATCCTTCACGCCTGGCCTTTTTGACCGCGATGCCGAAGGTCACGAGGGAGAGGGGGACCAGAACGGCCACGAAGCCGGAGAGGACGGCTAGCGAGCGAGCAAGCGCTTCCTGGCCGCCTCCGAGAAGGGCCTCGCGCAGGGCCCGAAGCGTGTGGGTCATGGGCAGGGCCTCGGCGAGCGCCTGAAGCTCCAGGGGCAAGACCTCGACGGGATAGTAGACGCCGCCAAGCAGGATCGAGAGCCCGCCTATGGCCCAGGCTACCGGATCGCCTCGCTTGAAGACCATGGTGGCGCTTGCCGAGAGGATACCGAGGGCGGCGAACGAGAGGACACCTAGGACGATGGCGAGGCCGGCGGCGGGAAGATTGCCACCGGAAAGCTCGGCGCCGAAGAGCAGTACTCCGAACGCAAGGTACATGCTTGCTCGCAGGGCGGCCCAAAAGAGTGGCTGCACGGACTGGCAGAGGATGGCCGCCGCGGGTGAGATGGGGGTGGCGAGGACGGCCTCCAGTGTTCCGAGGAGCTGAGCCTGGCGAACTCGTTTGGAGAAACCGGTCAGGGCTTCGTTCAGAAAGGCCATGACCGAGAGGCCGATTAGGACGAAGGGGAAGTAGCCTCCGCGATAATGGGAGAGGCCGGGCGCGGCCGACTCGACCATCTGCGAGAGGAAGAAGAAGAGAAGGACGGAGAAGAGCCCTCCTAGAAGACCGAGCGTAACGTTGGCGCGGTAGGAGAGCTCGGTCAGCACGTCACGGCGCATGAAGGCCCTGATCCAGAGCGCGACTCGGGCGACGCCGTTGCGGGGGCCGTCACCGGGCGATGGCAGCGAGGGATGGGCGGCAATGCTCAAAGAACTCTCGTTTGGCTGTGGCCGCGCTCGTTTTCGGGGCAGGATTCGGCCGTTGCTTTCATGAGTGAGGTCTTCGTGTCATCGAGATCCTCGACATCCAGATCGAAGGTGTCCAGAACGGCTGGGGCGACAGCCTCGAAGTCGCCCTGTGCGGCTACCTTTCCCTCCCGAAGAAGCACAACACGGTCGCAGAGGCGGCGGACCTCCGGCAAATCATGGATCGCGTAGAGAATGGTGATGCCCGTCTCATCGGCGAGGGATCGCAAAATACCTCGGAGCCTTCGGGCGGCGCCTGGGTCGAGGGCTCGAGCCACTTCGTCCAGGAGAAGGACGCGGGGGCCATGGAGCATGCCGCGGGCTAGGGCAAGGCGTCCCCTGTTGCCGCTGGAGAGTTCGCGCACTGGCCGGTCCAGTACGGCATCGATCTCGAGCCGCGAGGCCATCTCGGCGATGAGGGGATCGGCTCGTCTTTTCGAAATGCCGTGTAGGGCCGCAAAGAACCTGAGGTTCTCCTTCGCGGAGATGCGCCAGAAGAAGGACCGTTCTTCCGCCGTGACGAGGCCGATGTGGCGGCGCGCGCTCTCGAGGCCAGCTGGCGAGCCGAGGATCGTGGCCTCGCCCGCATCGGCAATGACGAGTCCGGCCAGAATCTTGATGAGGGTCGTCTTACCCGCGCCGTTTGGTCCGATGAGTCCAACCACCTCGCCTTCCGATGCTCGAAAGGAGACCCCTGACAGGGCGACGACCTTCCGGCGCGCAAAGGGGCTACGGAAGATCTCCCGCAGAGGGCGGCTCCCCGTGAAGACCTTGGAGAGGTCGCGGACGAGGACCGCGGCTTCGGGATCGGGGTGCATGAGCTGAAGAATCCAACAGGTAGTGCCCAGCCGCAAGCGGGGAACCGTTAGGGGGGAGGAGGGGGCTCCTAAGGAGGCTCGAAGGACATACCCGTCGTGGGCGATGGTGATGGCGCTGGTGGCCGACGGAGCCAGCAAAGCGCCCCCCTACATCCTCCCCGCCTCCATTTGGTCATTGGTCCGGAATCCTAGAAGCCCATCGTCGCGTACGGGTCAGGCATAGCGTTGCTTGCACGAGCCCTTATGATTGCGTAAAGTAACCTCAAGATAACTCTAATGACACGTACAAGAACCATGACCGCCTTGCCGCTGCCTACCAGGCGAGCCCTCCGGAAGCTGGGACAGGACATATCCGCCGCCCGAAAGCGGAGGCGCATCACCATGCAGCTCATGGCGGAGCGGGCCATGACCTCTCGGCAGACCGTAGCGCGCGTCGAGAGAGGAGACCCCACCGTGTCGGTCGGGATTCTGGCGACGGTGCTCTTCGTGCTGGGCATGACCGAACGGCTCGCCGCGCTGGTGGACGCTCGCACCGACCCCTTCGTCCTCGACCTTGACGAGGAGAGACTCCCTCGCCGGGTGCGCATCCCTTCCGGCGGGCGGCGAAAGGCGAGCCGCGATGAGTGACCGAGAAATCCTGGTCTACGTCGACCACGGCGCCGCGCGAGGGGTCGCGAAGTCCTCCTCGCTACTAGCGTAATAATGCGGGAGCTTTCCTTCATGCATGTCGATCATGGCGACAGCATCGTACTGGTTGGCCGGGTCGTCGGTCATCGCCCTCTCGCGTCTAGCTCCTCACGCACCACACGGCGGATGGTGGCCACCAGGTCCTCGGACTTTGACTCGATGTACTCGTGCAATGCCTGGTTGATCATGGATTGGTAGTTCGCGCCACCTGCCGCGTCGGCCTGCTCACGGAACCAGTCGATCACGTCTTCGTCCAGCCGGATGGTGATGCGCGTCTTCCCTGGAGGCGGCTTGATTACAGGCCCTCGTCGTCCCTTGCTGAAGTCGTACTGTTTCTTCATGTTTCTTCCTCGTACTGCCTCCGCTCTGGAGGCGTTGCCTTCCTGACGGAGATGATTCGGTAGCGTTCGCCTCGCCATGTGTGCACTACGACCCGGCCTCCGCCAGTCGCGTTGCTACCGATGGTGATGAATCGTGACTCGTCCTCGTGGTCGTCGTCCACGGTGACGGCGAGGGGATCGGCCAGCACGTCATATGCCTCAGCGAAACGGACACCGTGCTTCTCGAAGTCGGCCTTCGCCTTCTTCGGATCCCACTCCAGCCTCATGCCGACGATTATATGCACTATCGTACACAGGCGCAAGGCGCCCCCGAACCGCCCCTACTCCGGCCAACGGTTGGGCGTTGACCTGCAGGAGGCGAAGCCGACTGTCAGCCTTGACAACCCGCTTTCATAGACGGCTGGTTAGGCCGTTCGTCGTCAATGCATCCGATTCTGCCGCTAAAGGCGTGGAAGCCGAGCACCATGGAAGACGGTCAGCACCTCTGCCACTTCCTCCAGCAACTTGTAGATAATTCGGTAGTCGTCCAGAAGCACTTCTCGTATCGCCTCGTCCTCGATTTCTGGAACCACGCGGCCCGACTTGGGGAACTCGTGGATACGTTCCACAGCCTTCACGAGCCGACGGACTAGAAGGTCAGCGTAGTGCGCGGAGTCACGGCCAACGTATTGCCGGATGGCCTCGATGTCCTCCACCGCTTGGGGGGTCCACCGGATCTCCATCAATGCGTGAGGCGGCGAAGCGCTTCCTCGTGGCTCATGGTCTCGCCGCGCTCGGACTGCTCGAGGCCGCGTAGAACCTTTGCAAGCACGTACAAACGCTCCATCGCGTCCTCGATCGAGGCGTCCTCAGGCAGTCTTTGCAGGGCTTCCAGAACCTGCTCCTTGATCGTCCGTTCAGGCATCGTAGGCTCCCCTTAGGTCCGAATGCTAGTTTACGACAGCCCTGAAACCGCTGCAAATCGGCCTAACGCTCAGGCTCACCTGCGGCCTTGCCGGAGCGGCGCAGCCGCGGAGGTATCGCTACCCCCCGAAGCTCTATCCGATGCTGCGAAAACGGCAAGAAGGAGCGAATGATTCCATCAAGGAGATCTCTTGGAAAGCGCAGCATCGCTTGAACAGGCGATACCGAGCACTGACGGGGCGCGGAAAGACGCCGACCCAGGCAGCCACAGCTGGTTAGGCCTCTGGCTTCCGTCGTTGTCTTCTCTCCTGAGCCACACGCTCAGCCAGGTACACCTTCATCAGACTCTGGTACGGGACGTCCTGCTCATGCGCGAGCCTCTTCAGCTCCGTCAGTAGTGGCACCGGAAGGCGAATAGAGATGGAGGTGGTCGTCGGCCTCAGCTTCGGAAGCACCACCCTTCGTGCCTTCGACCAGTCGAAGTACTCGGAGGTATCGTGCTTCTCCCAAAAGGCCCTCTCCTCTGCCTCCGACTTGAACTTAGGCGTCGGCTTCGTCTTCCGCTTCGGCTTTGGCATAGCGCTGCCGCTCCTTTCGACTCATGTCCCGGGCCGAGATTGGGCGTATCTTCTCACCACGGATCGTGAAGATGACCGTGAGCCTTCGTCCTGTGTACGTGCGGCCGAGTGCGGCCCATCGCTCCTCTGACTGGGAGTGGCGCTCGTCTCCCACCACCAGAAGTGGCTCGCCCAGAAAGATCTGCTCGCACTCACCACGCACCACTCCGTGACGACCCTGGATCTTCGGGCTGTTCCCGTCGTCCCAGTCAAAGCTCGTGCAGCGAGCCAGGCGTTCGAAGATGTCCTCGGTCACCACTCTTGTATATACCATCAATATACGCTTGGCAAGGCGTTGCTTCTGGTAGGCCTAGTCAGAATGAAACGACCGACTCCGTTTCGTAGCGTCGTAGGTTGCGCTTCGAACGGTTGTGAACGTAGCGCAGAGCTATATACGAAAGGAACCGGTCGTGAAGAAGTACCACCTTCGTTGGTCTCGATGTACACGCTGACACCATCGCCGCCGCCATCGCCGAGAAGGACGGGGAGGTCCGTTCCATCGAACCTTCGCCAACCGCCTAGAGGCCGTTCGCGAGTTCATCAATAAGCTCGGTGACCGCGAGAAGATTGCAGTCTGCGACGAGGCGGGCCCCACGGGCTTCGCTCTCTACTGGCTGCTCACCGGCACCAACAATCTACGCGAGACAATGCTGCGTACCGAGAAGCTCACCGAGAGCAGCTCAATGTTTCGCCGCAGCCGGAGGACTTGTGTTCGATATCGTGAGAACGTTGCTGAAACCGCAATCGGCGCCAGCGTGTCCGTGCACATTCCTCCTCCTCCTCTGAACACCGTAGCTGATAGAGTGCCTCTGGCTGAGGAGGTGCCGTCCGGTGAAAGAGGAGATCACGATGAAGCGCAAGAAGGAGTGGTTCGACGATGATTCGTTCTGGCAGGATCTCTATCCCTTCATGTTCCCGGAGAAGCGGTTTGCTTCCTCGCCCGGAGAGATCGAGAAGGTCCTGGCTCTAACGAAGCCGGGAGGCAAGGCTGCTCTGGATCTCTGTTGCGGGCCGGGTCGATGTGCAGTCCCACTCGCTCGAGCCGGCTTTACGGTTACGGGCGTCGACAGGACGACATTCCTCCTGGACAAGGCGCGCGACAGAGCGCGGACACAGAGGGTCTCGGTCGAATGGATACAGATGGACATGCGTGACTTCGTGCGCGAGGGCGCCTTCGATCTCGCGCTTAGCATGTTCGGCTCGTTCGGCTACTTCGATGACAAGAGCGAAGACTTGCTCGTTCTTCGCAACGTCTTCACGAGCCTCAAGCCTGGTGGAGCGTTTCTCGTCGAACTGATGGGGAAGGAGCGCCTGGCTAAGATATTTCAGGCGACCACCTCCGATGTTCTCCCGGACGGCACGAAGCTCGTGCAGCGACATGAGATCCTCGACGACTGGACCCGAATCAGGAACGAGTGGATATTGATCCGGAAGGGGAAGGCGAAGAGCTTCGAGTTCCACCACACAGTCTACTCTGGACAGGAGATACGGGATCGCATGACACACGTGGGCTTTACGGAGGTGGAGCTTTTCGGGAGCTTTGACGGGGACTGTTACGGAGTGGGGGCCCAGCGTTTGATTGCAGTGGCTCGAAAAGCCGGGTGTTCATAAGGGCACCGGTCTGCAAAAGGAGCCCTTCAGGGTTCAGAGTCCGTCAAGGGGGCGAACGGTAGTTCAAATTCTCCGTCTGGGCCTGGAGAAAACTCATACACGTTCACAACAGCAGTAACCTTGATCGGCCCGTAGACGTGGGGGAAGAGCTTCGTTCCACCCTCCAGATTCTCATACCTAATCTTCGCCTCGACTAGGTCCGTATCGATTTCCAGCAGCACTAGATCCTTCTGCCCTTTGAACAGAAAATTAGCAACAGCTATTACTTGTCCAGATGTCGAGCAATGTATGAAGCCCTGATTAGACAACGAGTCAGCACTGTACGTACCCGATTTCTGGGCTGCCCGCCATTGCCTCTTGTCAGTTATGTGGAGAATCCTCGACATTTGCGTGCCTTCAAGGGGGAGGTAGGCGGAACGTCGACATGATTCACATTACTACGGCTCCTGGGTCTCCGAAACACTCGCCACCCTGGTCGACGAGATCCAGTCGCGCGGGAAGTACACTTTCACTCGCGCAGGACCGCATGACTCTCGAGCGCGGCGGAATGGTCCGCTACGACTATAAGGCCGGGTGAAAGGACGGGACGCGCGCGGTGCGCCTTCATCCTGTCGACTTCCTGGCTCGCCGTGCTGCCTTCGCCGTGTTTCCACACGGTACGTTACCAGGGAGGCTTCGATGCTAGGTCGAGGGTGCGCACCGAGGTCGTGCGTGGAGGCTCGAGGTCTTGCTTGGCCGATAGATCCAGGACCGGAGCGTGCCGACGTTGCTCTTGTGCCTGCGGGCGAACTCCTCGTGCGATGGCCCGCTGGCTTGCAAGGCCGCCCCCATCTTGCCGCGCTGCTCTGCCGCTGTCCTCGTGCGCATCACTGCCTCCGTTGGTAGCGAGGCAGAATCGAGGAGGTGGAATCTCTCAGCTAGGCGTAGTCTGTCGGACGCCTAAAAAAGAAGTCGCCGAAGAACCGCAGAGCAAGACCGCTCACTCCAAGCGTAGACGAGCGGCCTGAGGTCGGCTCACATGCTCCCACCCCCGCTTTGGCGGGGTTCGTGCAGCCAATTCTCCCATCCGACAATAGACCATGTGACAACCCCGCTCGCGCAAGGAAGGTGAGGTGACCTCAGGCCGCCGCGCCTACTGGCTGTTCTTCCCGAATCATCGTTCCCCTAACCTCTACTCCCCAGCGACGCGCATGGGAACTTACAGCCGCTCGGAGCTTCTCATTGAACGTTTCAAGACTATGTAGAACGTCGTTTTGACGATGCTCGCGCACCAAAGAGTGAAGCGTGCTCTCCACAAGTTCTCTGATGGCCCCAGGAAAGTTCTCCACTTCGAGAATTGCTTTGCGCGGCTCTACAACGCAGAATTGCACACTTACGACAAGAGTAAGTCGATGTCCATCCCGAGTTGAGATCGTCTGCGGGAGGCAATCACGCGTAAACTCGCGCATGTCAACGATCACGATCTGAACAAGTGGGTAAGGCGCAAAGCGAATGCCTGGCGGCTTTTCTCCGACGTACTTACCAAGGCGCAATGCAACTCCGCGTTCGTACTCCCGAATGAGATAGATGCTTTTCACGAGGAAAATTCCGGACGCAATGAACGCGACTATAATGACAGCTCCGAGGTCAAGCATGTGCATGTCCGCCTTGTCGTTGGGTGTAACCAGTAATGGAAGTTTCGGAAACTCTGCGGAGGAACAGGATTGGACCGCAACTGTGTGCGAGTGACTCACCACGAAGCAACCTATACGAAGGCGTGGGCGCAAATCCGCCCAACGCCTGGCCGTTGACCTGGAGGCGGCGCAGCCGACTGTCAGGTCGAACGTATCGATGAAAGCGGGCTGTCCTCCGACGCAGTAAGATCTGCGAATAGAACAACGGGGTCGCAAGCGCCCCAAGAAAGGAGAACAGTCCATGAACGCCATCTTCGCCGGACTCGACGTGTACAGCAAGCTCACCTCCTACGAACTCCAGGACAGCACAGGGTCCTGGCTCACGGGCAGGTTCTCACCACTCCCGAGGGATTCGAGAAGTTCGCTTCCGACCACAAGCTACCTCGATCCACCAAGGTCGGACTCGAGACGGGAAACACCTCCTTCTTCGTTGCTCGCATTCTCTCGGCTCTCGGCCTCGAACCCATCGTCGTCGATGCTCACGAAGTAAGGATCAAGGCTCATAGACCCAAGCAGAAAGGCGACCGCCGGGAAGCTCATGCCATCTGTACCGGCATTCGTACAGGCATCTATGAACGCATCGTCCATGTTCCTCCTCACGAGATTGGCCTTCTTCGAGAGACTCTTTCTCGCAGGCGCCACTTCGTCAATATGCGCACTCGTCAGGTAAATGCCGCCAAAAGGCTACTTCGCTCTTATGGTTTTGTGCGTCTCTCGATCAGATTGAACAGCTGAGCGGCATGGGAAAGACCTCTCGATGAAGTCCCCGATGCCATTCTTGGACTGCTCAAGTTCATCAAGTTCCACCACGAGTTGTGGCAGACCGCTCATGAGCATGTGCTCGAACTCGACCGGTTGCTGGAGGAGCATGCCAAACCTTTTGCAGAACAAGTATCAATG
Source organism: Deltaproteobacteria bacterium (assembly GCA_007128675.1). Taxonomy (GTDB): domain Bacteria; phylum Myxococcota; class Myxococcia; order SLRQ01; family SLRQ01; genus SKWY01. Next base: position 13,455 of record SKWY01000129.1, read on the forward strand.
CTTCGAACAGTGCTCGGTGTCGGCCTCGTAATTGCCTGCACGACCGTCGCGGTCTTTTCCGACGTGTAGCGTTTCCCCTCTGCTCGAGAGGCTGCGAGTTACGCTGGTCTCGTGCCGTCCTCTCATCAGTCCAAAGACCCCGACTATCGAGGACGCATAACAAAACGAGGATCTCCGCAGCTGCGCTCCATGCTCGTTGAGGCCGCCCAGCAAGCATCCAGACCCCACCATCCGCTGCACCCCTACTTCCGAAAGCTATGTGCCAAGCGGGGATACCGTATATCTGTCACAGCCGTAGCTCATCGACTCTCTCGAATTCTCTTTGCAATGCTCCGGGACCACCGGCCCTTCGATATCGACCGCCGGAGTGGTGATGGAGAAAAAGGCTCCTTCTCGCCCAAAGCGCACCGATCGGATCTACAGACTTTGCTCCCGAACAGCCGCCTGATATTGCTCTCCTCGATACATCAATAACCTCAACACAGCTCTTCACACACATAGCGAACCGACGCTTTCAAGACTTGAGCTGGAACACCTCGGCTAACCAGCTAGGCTAAAAGAGCCTGTTCTAACGTATGAGACCCATCTCTCCTTATCGGCACCTGGGGCATTGCGACCCCGAATAGACGGATGGTGGAAGTGCTTCGGAAAGTATCTCGACAATTGTGCCTTGACAACCGGCTTTCATAGACGGCTGGTTAGGCATCATCGCGCTCGGCCTTTGCAATCAACCTCAAGGCGGCATGCAGGGTCGCCAGGTAATAATAGAACATCCAGCTGTACCAAATGGGTCGATCATATTCGCACTTCTGCTGCTGATTGTGATGCCGTATCCCGAAACTATTAGCGAGGTGAAACAGGTCTTTCTCGTCGTTGCGTAGCAGAACGTTTTTCAGCTTTGGCCTGAGGAATTCGAGTACGTCACCGAGTTCCCGGATCGCTTCCCGCCTATCATCCAAGCTCGCCCGGTGCCGCCGAAACTTACGGCGTGCGGCTTCAATTCGTCCTTCGACGTTTTCCGGATCGCTCGCCGGTAGCGGCGCCTCGAACAAACCCTCAAGACCGGTGTCTGCCAGAGCCAGGACCTCTCCGTCTGCTGACAACTCAAAACCCGACTCGTATATCTCAAGGATCTTGTTCACCTTATGACGAAACTCTGCCTGACCGGCATCCACATCGAACTCCTCGCAGTGCCAGCCGCAATGAGACCAGTCGTGATAGTATCGCTTAGTCGGCTTTGCACAGTGGTCGTAAAGGAACTCGATGATATCGAAGAGGTCATCCTCCGCATACCCGTCAAGGAGCTGATAGATTGGAGTGAGCCCCGACTTTCGCAGCTCAAGTAGGATGACACCCTCGATATCGTGCCCCAGTTCGCCCGGTATGAAGTTCGAGTCCACACAGTGGAACCCCAGGTACTTCTGGAAGTATCCTTCGCGGTCGAAATGCTCGTACAGCGGCCGAAACAGCCGCTTGAGGGTCGGCAGATCCACAGCAGCGGCTAGCGGATTCTGGCCGGTTCGGATCGAATAGTATGGGCGTCTTCGACTCATTGCTGTGTATGCCTAACACCTTGCCGATCAGCGGCCGGCCGAAGGCCGGTTCGCTGCATCGGCTGGTTGGGCAGCTTGATGCTCCCCCGATGTAAATTCTTGGTACCGGCGCTCCACCAGCGTTTCGGCAGTGGGCGTAGCATGCATTGCGCTACCTTGTAGCTTGAGCCATCCTGGTATGTGTGCACTCTCGTCGAACAGGACCAACTCAGCGGCACGAAACACGAGGGCAGCCGCCAGGGATACGCCGCGGAGGCTTTGTCTATCCCGCACTGGATCTGCCTCCCGACCGAACATGTGGACCGCAGGGGTTCCGTCCGCGTCTCGACTTGGTCCGAACGCTCGGACGTTCGTGTGGATCGCGGCTTGGCTGAGGGCCCCCCAGACCTCTGGTAGCCGCGGGATCAACAATCGTACCGGCGCTATCGCCTGCGTGGCCTCGTACTTCTTCCCTGATAGCCCTAGGTATCTCTCGAATGCACCCCGGTCCCTGGTGATACAAACAGCAACTGCGGCTGTCTCTACTGCA
>SKWY01000377.1 GCA_007128675.1 Deltaproteobacteria bacterium
AAAAGATGGGGGAACTCGGTTTGGCGCTGCTTTCCCACGGGGGAACCGAGTATGCGGTAGACGCCCGAGATGCGCGCCAGAGTCTAGGCAACCCACAGCTTCTTCGGACGCCCCTGGAGCACGGCATAAAAGTAATCGTCGCCCACTGCGCCGCGGCCGGTCGACTACCAGACCTCGATCATCCGAAACGAAAACCAACCTCCTGCTTCACCCTCTTCATGCGTATGATGGAGGAGCCACGCTGGCAGGGCCTTCTCTTTGGAGAAATCTCGGGGATCACTCTCGCCAATAGGGGTCCAAGACCGCTCGAAATGATTCTCGAGCGCCCGGACATCCAAAAAAGGCTCGTAAATGGTAGTGACTATCCGCTACCCGCCGTGCGCCTGGCCATGTACACTCGTCCACTGGTGCGCTGGGGCTTTCTGGACTCCGAAACGAGACGACATATGGACGCCATTCGAGCCATCAACCCCTTGCTCTTCGACCTCGTCTTGAAAAGAACCGTGCGACATCCTCGAACCCAAGAGGAACTGTCCGCCGAGCTCTTTCACGAGCACCCCGAACTGCCACTGCACGCCGCCCCAGCCGAACGAGCTCAGGCGGAGACGGCCACATGATCTGGCAAGCATCCGCGTTAGGCCTAGTGCTGCTCGGGATTTTTGCAGCTTGGCTTGCTCATCGAAGATACCGAGCTTCCGCTCGAGCCAAGCGAGACGGCATCACGTCGGCCCGTGGGAAGCTGAGGGAGATGGCGCGGAACACGCTTCGAAAGAACAAGCCGACACATGGCCGCCTCATGAGCGGCCTGTGGGCTCACATACAACCACCTAGCAGTACCAACGAGAAAGTACCCGCGAGCGCCTTCGAGATGATACGGAAGGAGACAGGCGCGCAAAAGCTCATACAGATAGGTTTGGAGGATCTTGGGGCCTCCGATCACCCCTCGGCGGCAGTCTTTTACGAGATCGTGGAGGCCAGACCAGACGAGCTTCCCTTGAGCTCTGTCTGCTTCACCATCAATCATGAGCTCTTGTCGAAAAGACTCGTCCAAACCCTCCTGGCGTCCGGTTTGAGAGTCGAAGCGCAACGAAACAAGCAGACACCAGGAGATGCGCCCGAGAGCACTCCGCCGAGCTCCACCGGCGGCTTGGTCGTCGAGAAACTCGGTCATCAGCTAGATCTACCCGTCGCGAGGCTCTTGGCGGAGGCCGCCGCCACGGCTACTCCCATCGAAATCATTGCACTCGACGAGGCGCGACGCCTGAAGTGCGATCTGACGATGCTCGATGCCTTCACAAAGGAGGCCCGAAAGCTTCTTGGCGAGGAGGTCGTCGAGATCAAGGGAGAACAGCTTCTGATTCATCACCACGGTTCGGTGAGAGCCGTGAGCTTTCACCAGAAGGTTCTGGCCCACGACTTCGGCCCACAAGGGGCAAGCCACTTTCTTTCAGAGCTATGCGAGGGTCTTGCAAAGCCACCTTTTTCTTCGCCAACGAGCCTCGAGAGCACAGCGATAGGTCGACGTTTTCGCGGACTGGCCACGCTCGCGAACGAGAGCTTGGCTCTAGTCGATAGAGGTGGCTATGTAGAGACCTTCTTCGTCTCGTCCGAGGAAGGCTCCTCGGAGCTTTCCTGGAGCCATCCGTTGGCAGCCAAGCTCGGGGCCGATGGGCTCGTCGACGTAGCGGAAGCCAACCCCGACCCCAATAGCTTCTCCGGCCGCTTTTTCGCGGTGAAGGATGAATCCCAAAGAGCTTCCGCGTGGGTGATAGTTGGACCTGATGCAGCCTCCATCGCGCAACACCCCGCCTTGCTATCGAGAGCCTCGAGGCTCATCGGAGGACCTCCTGCCGGCTCTAGAGCGCGCATCTACACGCATCGTGAAGACGTGTTGATTATCGCGACCCCCAACGTCAGCTCCAGAACGCTCGTTTCCTGTCGCATCAGGGCGGCTCTCTTCTTTCTGACCGTCTCCACCTCACGGGCAGCCCCCCTGCTCTTGGACATCAACACGAACCTGGGAGAGAAGGGGGCCGGGCAGTTCGATCTCTTACCCTTGGATGAACGGTTTTTCGAGGCAAGCGAGAGAGCTTTGCGTGCAAGGTTCCACGGTGACCTTGCTGGAGCATCCACGGCGAGAGCAATGGCAAGGCTCGCCCTCGGCGATCCAACAGGTGCTAGAATCCATCTGGAGGAAGCCGAGCGATTAGCGCCGGAGAACGGCGAGATACTCCTTGCTCTAGGAACTCTCCTCAATGAGATGGGGGATCATCGAGCGGCAGAGAGAGTCCTTAGAAGAGCCATAGGGCTGGATCTCGAGAACCCGGCCACGAACAACAACCTCGGCGTCGCCTACCAGGGGCTTGGGCGTCTGGCCGAGGCCCAGCTCTTCTTCGAGAAAGCGGCCGAGGTAAGGCCCGGAGACTCGGTAGCGCGAGTAAACCTGGGGCGGGCGCGTTTGGACTCCGGAGAACCGATCGCGGCCGAGCGCAGCTTCATGGAAGCTCTCGAGCGAGATCCGAGATCCGCGGCTGCCCTCACCGGGCTCGTCCTAGTGGCCGTGAGGGAGGGTGATTACGCGCTCGCGCGAGAACGTCTTGGAACCGCCTTGGGGATAGCACCAAAAGACGCCGGCCTTCTTCGCCTGCACCAGGTGCTCTACCCAAACGACCAAGCTCATTGAGCTGCAAGGTCGGGCTTGCTTGGTAAACAGGACATAGTGGAGGGCCAAGTTCCCAGTCGCAAGAGCGAATGCGGGGCAGAAATCGACCGGAGTCATATTCGCACCGAGAAGCGGATTAAGGGCCCGACCACCATCTTGGGACGGGACAACGTGCGCCTGCGCAAGGCGCAAGCTCTCCGGCAAATCGCCGATGAAAGGACCGATAAGGAAGCTACCAAGAGTTGGGGGCGGTGCCGCTAGGCTAGCGGTTCGACTCGGCGACTCTGGGTCGCCCAGCGCTACGCAAACAAAAAAGCTGCTCCGACAAAGACCGGAGCAGCCATTTCTGCCGCCAAGTGGTGCCCAGGAGCGTTAGTCCGTGCACACCTCTTTGCAGATCTCGGGCTCCTTGGACTCATCACCAGCATTCAGGGCCAGGAAGTCCTCGCATGACATCTCCCTTAAGGCTTCCGCGCACTTATCGGCAGCCCGGGCGCTCCAATTGGAGCCTCGCGGATCATCGGCGCAGAGTTCGTCATGATCTTCATGATTGGCGCATTCACTAAGGTTCTCCAGCGCTTCTTGGCACTCTTCGAGATTCTCACCGAACGCCCACGTTTCGTCTCTGGCGTCCTCGGGGACACACTCGTGGAAGCGCTCGCAGACCAGCTCGACCTGGATTTCGCAGACTTCACTAGCAGAAGGAACACAAGAGATCGAAAAGGCCGCCACCAAAACTAGGCACAGAAAGAGTCGCATCAAATAACCTTCCTTTCACCCGGCCTCACCATTCGCTAAAGCCGGAAAGTATCAAGAAGAACAATGAGTCTGTGTGCAATAGTCGGCTAAAGTACGCCTTCGCACAAGCAAACTGACTAACGATTCGGTCTCCAATTAGGCGCGAGGTGGGAAGGTGGACGCACCGGCCAGCATCGCCCGGCTCCACTTCGGACCGACGGTTGCGCCACCAAAGCCCCTCGTCGCCGTGAGAGAGGGAGATTGCGCGCTGGCACGAGAAGGTCTCGAAACCGCTCTGGGAATCGCTCCGAAAGACGCTGGCCTTCTTCGGCTGCACCAGGTGCTATTCCCCAACCACGAGGCGCATTGAACCGCAAGGACGGGCCGCCGATCAGCGGCGAGCGACCTTCGAACGAAAGCCGCCCCTCGGCGGCCCTAACCCAGGAGAAACATGCCGCGATCCGCTCCCGAACTCGCCATGTCCGCGCTCGCGCACGCACACGACGAACGGAGCAAGCCCTCCGATGACGTACTAGAGCAACCTACTCTGTACACCTTCTTTTCGTTTCGTCCCAAGCGATGGATATTCCCAAAGGTTACTTGCCGAGCTACTCGGGATATAGCGAGGATAACTTGGACAATCTAGCTTGCCGAGCCCAACACGCCTTGGACAACCTGCTATCATGACAGACAGCATGGCGGACCGGGTTGCGGCAAAGAAGAGAGAAGCACGGGGGCTTGACGCAGGGAATGATGGCGCCCTTGCCAAGAGCTTGGAAGACATCGAGCTTCTGCCCTCCCTCACGCGCGCGCTGGAAGCGGCGCCGGACCCCGAGGATCGACAAAGACTTTCCGACCTTTTCCAGGCCGCCGCGCGTGCAATCAATGCCCTTGGAGAGATAAATCTCTCCCACTTCGAACCCACGGGAGACGAGGGGACGGGTCTCTCGGCCTGGGAAGAGATGGCACCGATAATCGGCGCAACCATCGCCGACGTGAACAGCCTTCTGACCACGGTGGATGAAAGGATCCCGGAACCCGAGGAGGATGACGACAGCCTGGAGGACATGGACGATCTTTTCGGCGATTGCTT
>SKWY01000172.1 GCA_007128675.1 Deltaproteobacteria bacterium
CTTATGCCGAGGACTCCGTGGAGCAGAAGGCCATGTTGGTAGAGATGGCAACGCTTCAGGAGCAAAGGCTCGGGCAGCAGGACCTGGCTTTCATGACACTTGGGCGGGCGTTTTTCGTCGACCCCGCCGATGACCATATCGAGAGTGAGATCCTTCGGTTGGCCGGGGAAACGGACTCCTGGGAAGAGGTGGCCGATGTCCTGGAGCAAGTCGCCGAGAGCGTAGAGGGGCCGCGAAAAGCCGATCTCTTGCTCAAGCTGGCCGAGGTACAGGATTCCAGGCTGGATGATGCCGACGAAGCAGAGACGGTGCTGCGCAGGGCGCTCGAGGTCGATCCGGGCAATCAGGCAGCCTTGGATGCTTTGGCTGGTCTCTTTTCCACTAGGGGCAACGACAGCGAGTTCATCCTTGCGCTGGAGCAAAAGGTCAGGTCATGTGACGACCTGGAAGAAAAGAAGACCTTGCTCGGCCGTATTGCCGGTATTCAGGAGACGCGTCTATCGGATGCAGAGGCCGCGCTCGGCACCTGGGAGAGGGTGCTGGATCTGGATGGTGGCGACTCTACAACCATCGATGCGCTCATTCGGCTTTACGGAGATGGGGAGCGCTGGGATGAGTTGATTCACGTGCTGGAGCGAGCAGTAGAATCCAGTGAAGAAGCTCTGACCAAAGCGCGAGCACTGCACAGGCTTGCCGAGGTTTTCGAGGAGCGCCTTCAGGACGACGAACGTGCAATCGAGAATCTGCGCTCGGCCTTGGATCTTGTTGCTGGGCATTCCCCTTCGATGGAGGCCTTGGAGCGCATCTATACGCGTCTAGAGCGTTGGAACGACCTGCTGGAGATATACGAGGCGCAGGTAGAACTCATCGATGAGGATGAGCAGAAGATAGCCCTTTTCTTCAGGCTGGCCGGTTTGGAGGAGGAGACCTTCGAGAGGCCTCTGGCGGCAATCGACGCGGTGGAACGCGTTCTCACGATTGACTCCGGCCATGGCCCGGCCCTGGAGGAGCTAAGCCGTCTTCTGCGAAAGTCGAAGCGGTGGGAGAGGCTCATCGAGATTCTCGAGGCTAGGATCGACCAGGCCACGGAGCATGCCGAGGCAATACCCCTCATGATCGAGCTTGCCGAGGTCTGGGATGGGGAGCTGAAGGTAGAGGACGACGCTGAGAGAATCTATCGTCGTGCGTTGGATATGGACGCCCAGAACCTGCCGGTCTTGCGCCGCTTGGGTGAACTCCTTCAGAGACTCGAACGCTGGATCGAGGCTGTCGAGCTAATAGAGCGCGAGATAGAGATTCTCGGTGACAGCGAGGATGCGGTCGAGCTCCATCAGCGGATGGGAGATATCCACGGAGAGGTGATGCTCGATCTCGAGAAAGCCCGTGCTTGTCACGCGCGAGCCATCGAGATGAAGCCGACGCATACTCCCTCCCTTCGAGCGCTCAAGTCGATCGCGGAGCAGGAAGAGGACTGGGATCAATACCTCGACTTCTTGATTCAAGAGGCCCGATCCACTGAGGATCCGGAGGCCAGGACGAGGCTGCTGTGTCAGGCCGGTACTTTTCTGCGGGATGATCGAGGCGAGCCAGAACGAGCCCTCGAACTCTTCGAGGAGGCTCTGGAGAGCATCGAGGATGATCTAGAGGCCGCGGAAGCCGCAGCCATACTCTACTTCGGGCAAGAGGGTTGGGACAAAGCCGAGCCGCTGCTAACCATCGTGTGCCAGAAGTACGAGGAGGCGGGCGAGGAACCTGCCGATCTCTGCCGGTACTGGTACAAGCTTGCCTACGTTCGGCGAAGACTTGGGGATCGAGAGAAGACGCTCGAGGCCTTCAGACGAGCATACCACCATGACGTCGGCTACCTTCCAGCCCTCGAGGGGCTGGGAGCCGGTTTGGTCGAGGCGGAGCTTTGGGAGGAGGCTCTCGGTGTATTCGAGAGCATTCTGGCTCATCACCAGCATGCGGTGACCGATCTCGAGATAGTCGAGTACTACTGGCAGATTGGGGAGATCAACAGTCGGCTCGGCCATGATGCCGCTGCAATCGAGGCTTATGAGAAGGCTTTGAATATAGATCCGTCACACGAGCCATCACTGTCGGGGATCATCCGGCGTCTGGAGGCCCGAGAGCAGTGGGATGATGCTATCGAGTATCGACACCGTCTTTTGGATCTGCTCGATAGTGAAGAGAAGTACGAGATGTTCTTGGCCATTGGTCGCCTCGCTCACGAGAAGCTGGAGGACCCGTACCAGGCGATCGATGCCTATCTCGGCGCCTCTCGGATGAGACCTGACGAGCTTGCCCCGTTGGACTCCCTTCGGTCTCTGTATCGCGAGACTCGTCAATCGGCCAAGCGAGCAGATGTGCTTCAACGGCTCATCGAGCATCCGGACATTCAGTCTGATCGGGCGAAGCTTCGTCTCTTCAACTTCAGGCTTGCCGAACTCCTTCGTGATGAGCTCGGAGATGTCGACGGTGCGGTCAGGCACTTCGATGACACATTGGACATAGACTACACCTTCGTGAAGGCCTTCGAGGCCATTGAGGCCTTGTTGTCTAGGCACAAGCGCTGGACAGATCTCGAGCAGGCATATGTGAGGATGATCAGGCGCATACCGAAGACAGCCAAGACGCACGCCGTGCGTATGGGCTTGTGGCGTACGCTCGGTGAGTTCTACCGTCAGGTTCTACGCAGTCAGGATGGAGCGATTGCTGCCTACCAGGTGGTTGCCAAGGGAGATCCCGAGGACGCGGAAGTAATCGAAACCCTTGCCGGACTGCTCGCCGAGAAACCTGGTGCCGAGATGGAGGCACTCGAGGCTTACCACAAAGCTCTCACGGTGACATCCGAGCCCGTCGGAGTAGCTAGGGCCATGCTGCGTCTCTACTCGGCGCAGAAGAGCTACGATAAGGCATACACCGTCGCGGCAGTCATCAACGAACTCATCGGAGACGCCCAGCCTGACGAAGAGACTCTCTACCGGAGGTTGAAGCCCTTCTCCAAGGATACCGCCACGAGGAGCATGTCGGATCGGCTCTGGGAGCAGTATCTCTACCATGAGAAGATAAAGGGCCCGGTGGCTGAGATACTCGCCATCATTTACGAGCAAGCTGGGGCCGAGCTCGCCGTGGACATTCGGGAGCTGGGCCTGAACCCGAAGAAGGACAAGGTGGATCCCTCTTCTTCGATGCTCTTCTTCGTCAATATCTTCAAGCAGGTGGGGCAGGTTCTGGCCATGGACGGTGTGTCCCTCTATCAACGAGCGGATCAAACCGAGGGCCTCGCCGTGGCAAATACATTCCCGGCATCTCTTGTCGCCAGCGAGGAGATGATGGGGAGGTCTCGAAAGAAGGAGCTTTGGTTCAATATCGCAAAGGCCTTGTCGTTCACGCGGCCCGAGCTGGCTATTGGGCGGCTTCACAATCTAGAAGAGATAGAGCTGATTCTCTTCGCCGCCGTCACGCTTGTGATGCCCAATCTGCCGGCCGCGCAGGATCCGCGGGTGCAGAGGCTTCAGAGGAGCTTCCAAAGAGCCCTTCCTTCTGGAGCCATGCAAGGTCTTTCGGCGGCGGTATCGCAGTGGCGTCCAGACAATATGATTCACGACCTGCGAGCTTATGCCGAGGGAGTCGAGCACACCGCGAACAGGACGGGGATCCTCTTGTGCGGGGATATCGGTGTTGCAAAGGCCTGCTTGATGGAGGACAAGGGAGGCGCGGCCAAGCTCCCGCTGCGAAGCAAAGTGCGAGAGCTAGTCATGTTCTGTTTGTCGGAAGAATACTTCACGCTTAGAGAATCACTAGGTTTGGCCGTCGACATAAGCAAGGCGAGTCGCTCCCAATGAAACCGGAGTCATCCCCAAGAAACGAGTGTTCGAGTAGATCTTTGTCCCATGCTCGATCGTCATTAGGGATGAGGGCAGTAATTGGACGCAATGCTTGGGACAATGATAATCTAGAGATGTTTTCACAATGTGCCGATAGGGGTACGGAGGCGCTAGCTCCATGAAGTTCGGGTGCGATAGCTGCGGCGCTCAGTACATGATCGCCGATGAGAAGGTTGGAAAGGCCGGCGTAAAGGTGCGCTGCAAGAAGTGCTCCCACGTCATCGTGGTCCGTCCACCTGCCGAGGAGGAGACCGACCAGGCCACGGTGGTGATGGACAACCCCTTAGCCGGCATGGAGCCCGCCGAGGCCCCCTCCTTCGATGAGTCCGCCGACATGGAGATCGGTGCGGCCTTCGACTCGATCTTCGGGGAAGGCGGCGAGTCCAAGGATTCTCCGCGACCGGCCAGCTCGGAACCGAAGGATCCTTTCGCGGCGGCTGTGGACAACGCTTTCGACGCAGCTCTTGGTGATGGTTCAGTCGTAGACGAAGGCGATGAGGCTGCAGACTCCGAGTCCACGCGAGTCTTCTCCTCGGTCGATATGCAGCGTGTTGCCGAGGAACGGGAGTATGCCGCTGGTCCTTTGTTCGACGAC
>SKWY01000127.1 GCA_007128675.1 Deltaproteobacteria bacterium
AACCATTGGCGACGATGAGCTGGTCGCCTGGCCCCCTCACATAAACCGAGCCGATCTGACCGCCGCCCGAGCCTCCCACGGCGCTGAAGGTTCCCAGGAAATCCAGGGTCGAGTAGTAGATGGCCAAACGTCCACCGCCTCCACCACCGCCGCCAGCCCCGCCGCTGACCGAGATAGTACCGCTCCCTCCGAGTTCGTCGACATCGATGCGTATGCTTCCTCCAGAACCGCCGCCCGACCTTCTATTGTTGCCCTCCTGGCCATCGGCGCGAACCGCACCGTCAACCACCAAGGTGCCTCCAGTGATCGAGATTCGTCCGCCTCCTGCTCCACCAGCCTCCCCGTACTGACCGGGGCCTCCGCCAGAGCCCAAGAGAGCGGGGTTTCTTGAATCACCATAAATCGGCCGGCTGCCGCCATCACCCAAGCCGCCATGGCTACCGCCCGCATACGTAGACACACCGCTCGACTCCGTTCCCGTCGATGGATCATACCAATGGTTCCACGCAAGCCCCTTGTGGGAGACATCTATGGCGCCGCCAGGCTCTACCTCCAAAAGCCCGGCGACCTCGACGCGCATGCTGCTGACCTGCGGGTCATGTGTAACCAGCCCCCCGGTATGAACCGTCATGTTCTGTGTAACTGTCAGTCGTGCGTTCAAAACGAGGACTCCCTCATCCTGCACAAAGACATTCTCGAAACTCGCATTGCTGCCTAGAACGTACGGAGAGTTGTCTCCGTCCACGATCAGCTCGCTTGCGTGCGCGCCCGCCGATGGCAGGACGGTAGCGGCTACCAGAATAGCCTGTAGAAAGCGGCGGAACGAAGAGTAGCACATCATGTTGCCTCCGGGCTGAACGGACCTTTCCGAGGAGAGCCACGAACATTCCTTCTCCCCACAAGTCAAGTATTGGAATTCTTCTTGGATCAGGCCCCATCAGTCAAGGGGCCACGCCATACCCAAATCGTCGGGTATCAGACGCCGCCGGCGATCCAGAGGCCGACTCATCGCGCTCGCAAAGCCGCGCTCCCGCTCTCGACACTTTGGCATATCACTTCCCAAGTGAACTCGCCTTTATACCCGAAGGTGCGGCTTCTTCAGTCGAATCGAGCTACCTCGAGATCCTTCGAATGATAGAACCGGCGATCAGGGTTACGCTCGCAAAACCGCGCTCCCGCTCGGCCTTGGTTGCCGCCAGAAGAGACACGCGCTCCAGCGAGATCCCTTCGCGAGCCCCAGATTACGTTCACCACCGCTCGAGGGACCGATCAGTCAATGTGAAACGGAACCGGTTCTTCGCCCCTCTACCCTCGAGCGAGAAGCCTTTCGAGCAAATCCCGCATCTTCCGAAGCGCCTTTCCCCGATGGCTCACAGAGTCCTTCTCCTCCGCCGTCAGCTCCGCGTGGGTGCATCCGGGCCTGACTCCCGGCTCTTCGGTCAGGAATAGTGGGTCGTAGCCAAACCCCTCTCGCCCCCTTGGAGAGTCCGTTATACGCCCACGACAGCGACCTTCCACGTGACTTACGGCACCACCGGGCGAGACGAGACATAAAGCACAAACGAAAGCCGCCTGACGGCGTTCCATCGGGACTCCCCGCAGCTCTTGCAAGAGCCGCTGATTGTTCGCCTCATCGCGGCCTTCGCCCTCGACTCCGCTGTAGCGCGCCGATTGCACTCCCGGCGCGCCGCCCAGGGCATCGACACATAGGCCGGAATCGTCAGCCAAGGCCCAGCATCCAAAGATCTGCGCCACGGCCATCGCTTTCTTCTCCGCGTTGCCGGCAAAGGTTGGAGCATCCTCCACGACTTCGGGAAGCGACCTTTGGAACCTGACCTCCGCCTCACCGAGATCCAAGAGCTCGAGGCCTCTTTCGAAGAGAGCATCGCCCAGCATCCTGCGTAGCTCCGTAACCTTATGGCTGCTCCGTGAGGCCACGACGAGCACCCCTTTCGGATCGTTCGTGCTCAACTCGCTTCCTCCAAGGCGCTTTGCTGTATCGAGGAGATCTGCTCAATACCAACCAAGGCGAGATCGAGGAGGCGTTCCAGATCGGAGCGAGGAAAGGGGCTGCCCTCTGCCGTGCCCTGCACCTCGATCAGATCCCGGTTCGAGGTGGCGACGACATTCAGATCCACATCGGCATTGCTATCCTCGCCGTAATCGAGATCGACTCTGGCCTCGCCTCCAATCATTCCGACGCTGACCGCTGCGACCTGCGTGATAATCGGGCTCCGCTTGATGGCCCCCCCCTCCACCAAACGCTTGCAGGCCAGCGCCAGAGCCACCCAGCCTCCAGTAATCGCGGCAGTCCGAGTCCCGCCGTCCGCTTGAATTACATCGCAGTCCACGGTGATCGTTCGCTCCCCGAGGCAGTCGAGATCGACGGCCATGCGCAGAGAGCGGCCTATCAAGCGCTGGATTTCCAGCGTCCGTCCCTTCTGCTTGCCTCGAGCGGCCTCCCTATCCGAGCGAGTATGTGTGGCGCGAGGAAGCATTCCGTACTCCGCGGTTACCCAGCCCGCCCCGGAACCTAGGCGAAAGCCGGGCACGCGGTTCTCGAAGCTAGCGGTGCAGATGACCTTCGTGCGTCCAAAGGAAACCAGGCAGCTTCCCTCGGCATGCTCTATGAAATCGGTTGTGATCGAAACTGGTCGAAGGGCGCCGGCATCCCGGCCATGGCGATCAATGTACATGGCGGCGCAACATAAGCGAGCAGCCGCCTTGCGTCGACCCGCTTCGCCAACATTCCGCCAAGGCCGCTAATCGAGATCCCTCGCTCGAAAGAACATGTGCCCACTTCGAAGCACCTCGACTTCCAGCACGACTTCTCCCGTCTCGACGTCTCGATAACGAGCAGGACCATGAGCAAATGTGAAGCCGGGACACACAGGGTCCACGAAAGAGAGCTTGCGACCTCTCCAGAGTATCCGCCCGCTCCTACACTCGCACGAGTACTCCTTTCCGACCACTTCAATCCTGCACGGGGTCACCCGTACCCCCCTCTCGACCTTCTCGCCAGGCAAGATCCAAGCATGAAATGGCATGTTGCTCGGGACCCCAGGGACTCCATCAGCCTCCTGTTCCAAACCGAGCCTTGACTCTCGAATCACATCGACCAGCTCCCTCCAGGTACGACGAGATCCCTGTCGAATCACGGTGACCTCCACAATCATACGATCGCAAGCCACCGACATGATCTGTTTGCGAATGATGATGGGCGGACCATCGAACCTGCCCTGGTAGAGGTATTCGACCCAATCGCCCACGGAGCTGCCGACGGCATAGGGAGGCCCACCAATGCTCGAGACCCTCGCCTCCAGATTGTCCACGTAGGATTTTCCAGTGTGCGCGCATCCCCCAATCAGCACGAAGAAGAAGACGAGTAGAGTGACGAGTCGCACGGTACTTCCCCCCTTCGATGATCGAGCCAACTCTCGGTCCAAGCAAACCCGAACCCCCACGTTCGTTTAGGTACGAGTAAGCTCTTCGTAAGCGGTCGGTCTACCCATGCAAGGGAGCCTGACCACTCAAGGAATGATCGTGAGCACTGGCTCCGAGGCCACTAGCTCCCCTATCACGGCCGCCACCGGCACCTTAGCCGCGCGTAGTCCATCCATGACGTCGTTCACGCGACGGGGAGCGATCGCGGCAAGCAGACCACCGGAGGTTTGAGCATCGGCCAAAAGCAAACGAGACGACTCATCCTCGGCCAGCCGCCCCTCGAAGCGCACCCTGCCCTCTAGGGAAGCCAAATTGGCACGACTCCCTCCCGGCATCACACCCTGGGCCGCATACCGGCGCGCAGCGTCCAGTATCGGCACGTCACTCGCGCGAATCCTGGCACCCACCGAGGAGCCCTCGAGCATCTCCATCAAATGCCCCAATAGACCGAATCCGGTAATATCCGTACAGGCGCGAACGCCCCGCCGATTCTCCATCAGCACGCGGGATGCGTCACGATTCAAGCCGGCCATCAGCTCCGTGACCTCCCTAGTCTCCTCGGCAGATGCACGTCCATTCTTTATGGCGGTAGTGATGACGCCCGATCCAAGGGGCTTCGTCAAGACGAGCAGATCGCCCGGCCTTGCCCCAGCGTTCGTAAGAAGCCTGGAAGGCATCGTGGTGCCTATTACGGCCATACCGTACTTCGGCTCCGGATCATCTATCGAGTGGCCGCCGACGATGGGCATGCCTGCCTCGGTGGCCACACTCTGACCACCCGCCAGGATCCTCTCCAGAACCTCTAATGGCAACGACCGAGCAGGGAAGCCGACAATGTTCAGAGCCATCAGAGGGGTGGCTCCCATCGCGTACACATCGGACAAGGCATTGGCGGCCGCTACTCGGCCGAAGTCGAATGGATCGTCCACCACCGGAGTAAAGAAGTCGGTGGTGAAGACAAGGGCGGTCCGCTCGTTCAAACGATACACGGCGGCATCGTCCCTCGTGGCCGAGCCCACAAGAACGTTGGGGTCACTAATCGCCGGCATTTGGCGCAGCACCTGCGCCAGCTCCGAGGGTCGGAGCTTGCAGGCTCAACCAGCGCCGTGACTGAATTGCGTGAGTCGCACCTCTTCCATCAACAAGACCATTACTGCACTTGGCGCCAAAGCGCGAGGCGCCGTGTCTGGAGCTTCCGCCAGATGCTCCACGGGATTGCGCCGTCTCTTCAGCCGCGATTCGGAGAGCTTTGAGGGAGGCCCGCTTTTTTCGGGGCATGAGAGGACAAAAGGGAGCGGCTACGGGCTACAATCCTTTCGTGAGCAAAGTAATCGGCCCCCAGAAGTTCGGACGCTACGTGCTCCGTCGTTCCCTGGCCAAGGGAGGCATGGCGGAAATCTACCTGGCGGACTGGGCGGCCGCGGGCGGCATCAAGAAGCAGGTAGTGGTCAAGAAGATTCTTCCGACCTTCGCCGATGACGACCATTTCGTCAGCATGTTCATCGATGAGGCGGCGATCAGCGTCAAGCTCTCCCACGGCAACATCGCCCAAGTCTTCGACTTCGGAGAGATCAATGGCGAGTACTTCATAACGATGGAGTACATAAGGGGCCAGAGCCTCTCGGAAATCATTCGGAGAGCCGCCGCGAAGAACATCATCATTCCGCCGCACATCGCCTGCTACATAGTCATGGAGATGTGCAAGGGCCTCCACTATGCCCATCAACGAGCCGATGAGCGCGGCCAACCGCTTGGCATAGTCCATCGAGACATCTCTCCACAAAACGTGATGATCTCATACGAAGGTCAGGTCAAGCTCGTGGACTTCGGAATAGCGAAGGCTCGAAATGTCGCCTCCAAGACGCGAGCCGGCGCGCTCAAGGGCAAGTACATCTACTTCTCCCCGGAGCAGGCTCGTGGCAAACCCCTCGATGCCAGAAGCGACGTCTTCGCCGCCGGCATCGTGCTCTACGAGCTAATCACCGACAAACTCCCGTTTTCGGGACAAGTGATAGACGTTCTTCAAAACATCGTATCAGGCAGGTTTCCTCTCCCCAGTGAATCCGTCCCGACTATTCAGCCATCTCTGGAGAGGATTGTCTTGAAGGCGATGAACACAGGCCTCGAAGGACGTTACCAATCCGCCCTCGAGCTTCAGCAAGCACTTGCCGGCCACCTGTTCAAAGTCGCTCCCCGCTTCACGAGCGCGAGTCTTACTCATTTCTTGCGCTTTCTCTACCGGGATGAACTCGTACAGCAAGGGCTCTCCGTGGACATACCCTCGGATCTGCTGGAGCAGATTCCCTTGTGGGAGCGTGACCACGGGCAAACGCTGGAGACGGCCCCAGACCCCGCCACCGAGGAGACGGATCCCGAGCTCGGAAGCAAGGTCGAAAGCACCCGATGGGAAACCGAGGCTCTGGAAGAGGAGAGAGGCTCTACCTCTGGCAACAAGAGGCGCGGGTTGGACCTGGTTCGAAGAAAGCGCCGGCTACAAGCCATCGCCGCCGCTTTGATCACCCTGGGAACGCTGGTCGTCATTGGGGTGGCCGCAACCTCTGTGATGCGGGCTCTTGCACCTCCTGCTCAAGGCGTGGGCCTTCTCATTATTGACTCGAACCCAAGCGGCGCCGAGGTGACCATTGACGGGAAGAAGACCGAGGACACCACCCCGATAGTGCTCGACGGGCTGTCGCCGGAAAGAACCTACTTCCTGTCCTTCAGCCTCGATGGCTACCGCGATGCATGGGATGTAGTGACGATATCGCCGGAGGGTCCCACGACTCTTAGCGTTTCCCTCGAAGAGATCCCTCCGACCCCCACGGCTCCGAGCCTCGCGGAAATCGAAGAGACCATTCGTAGAGAACGTGGCGAACGTCCCCCACGGGAGCCCGAAAGAAGAGAGCCGGCGCGCAAGAGAGGCCTTGATCAGCTTTCGGACGTTGGAAGTACGATCGCACAGCTCATAGAGCAGGCCGAGGGGAGCTTGGATCCTCTTCCGGCCACGCCAGTAGCCGCCAATATACAGCCGAGCCGCTTGACGCTGGACATCGAACGTCTGCCGTCCCTACGAGTTTCGCTAGACGCGACCAGCAGGCACACCTTACGAGTCAGAGGCGAGGTCGTCTCCAGCGACCATTCTTTTGCGGCTCCTTCATCGAAGGCCTGTTATCTCGTCGTTCGGGAGAACGGGATCGATGTGGGCGTCATAAGCAGGGACTCTCCCGTGCATGTGGAGAGAGGAGCGCAGCTCATTCACCTCCTGATCCCAACCCTGAACCCAAGTGAGACAACGGGGGAGCTTGCCGTTTTCATACAGACCGAGGAAGGCCGCCTTTTTGAGGAAACCCTGGACGCAAAAGCAAATGCCTTCAATCCCGCACAGCACGGCGCGGCGATAATCGATGGGCTCAGCGCCGCGGGCCGCTACCGGGTCTCCCTTTCGGATACAGAGCTAGAGCCTCCCCTTCTCTTCCTAGGAGCGCCCCCCACATCTTCCTTCACCCGGAGAAGGGCCGTGAGGCCGACGATGGGTGTTTTCTCGCAAGGCAGGATAATCGCCAACACCGAGCGGCTCGCGGTATTCTCACTGTCGCCGGCTCCTTTGGCTTCCTCGGATTCTCTACGGGCGGAGCTGACGCCCGAATAGGGAGACGCCGAACAACTCCGAGACAACTCATCGCCCGAGACCAGCCAAAACGAGAGCCACAGCCGTTCCTCGAGGCCTGTAGAGGCCGCCTGTCCGGCGGAGCAGCAAGAGCCGATGACCTGCATCCAACACGCGCGTCGAATCCGGACCGAAAGCGCTCTTGATCGCCGTGGGCGTGCGTGGGCGCTCACAAAGCAACCTCATTACTCGCCAAGCCACACTGCCAAATGCCCCCACGAGCATCTCTCCAACCGTGGCCGGAGAGAGCCTGGCCGGACCATCCCGGCAAATATCGTAGAGGGCGGGGCCCATATTGTCTCGAATCCAGATTCGCCTGCTGCCGCTCGGATGATCAAGAAGCCTCGATGAAGCCACAACGCCATCACCAACGGACTCGGCCAGCCCGCCGATCAACCAGCGGGCTGACTCCAGATCGCGGGCCAAGAGCCCTTCCACGGCCTTTCTCGAGGCCAGTCCCACGCGAGGCTGAAGATGGGTCCAGGCCTCGATGAGGGCTTCGGAGAGGTGATCTTCGGGACCCTTCATCAGATCCTCGATGGCGTCCGCGGAATCCACAAGGCCTAGGGCATCCATGGACATCCGGCGCCCAAACTCACGCGCCCTGGCTGGATCCCTTGCTATCAGAGCATACTTGTGCTCGCTCCAAAGCCTTTGAACGAGCTGTATCTCCCTCGGTTTTTCCATTTACGCGGGCCTCCGTCCATTCATCTCGAGGCAAGCAGCACACATCGCTCGATGTCGACCATAAACCATGGACGAGCTTTTGGACATCGCCTGAAGCACAGATGTAGAGAGAGGCGCCAATCTCCTGTCGACAAACCGAGTGAGGCTTTCCAAAGGCGATTAAGCGCTTCTCTCGACAACGGAGTACCGCTGGCTAGGCCACCTCTCGATCAATCCCAGGCGTGGCCGGCCGAACCAAGCACGTTCACGTTTTTGTGCTTGTAGAGTTCCTTGAGAGCGTCTCGAGCAGGACCAAGATACTTTCTTGGATCGAACTCGCTAGGCTTCTCATTGAACACCTCTCGAATGGCAGCGGTCATCGCGAGTCGACCGTCGGAGTCTATGTTGATCTTGCAGACCGCGCTCTTGGCCGCCAGGCGGAGCTGTTCCTCTGGAATCCCCACGGCATCCTTCATCTGGCCGCCGTAGTTGTTGATCTTCTCGATCAGCTCGGAAGGGACCGAGCTGGAGCCATGGAGAACTATCGAAAAGCCCGGTATTCGCTTCTCGATCTCGGCGAGAATATCCAGCCGAATCTTGGTCTCGGTCCCAGGCTTGAACTTGTAGGCGCCATGGCTCGTTCCAATGGCAATCGCCAATGCATCCACACCCGTCCTCTTCGTGAAGTCCTCCACCTCTTCCGGCTGAGTGTAGACGTGCACGTCCGACTTGACCTCATCCTCGACCCCCGCAAGGACGCCCAGCTCGCCCTCGACGGTTACGTCGAACTCGTGAGCGTACTCCACCACCTTCTTCGAAAGCTCTATGTTCTCCTCGTAAGGTTTGTGCGATCCATCGATCATCACGGAAGAGAAGCCCATCTCGATGCAGCTCTTGCAAAGCTCGAAGCTGTCTCCGTGATCCAGGTGAAGGGCGATTGGCAGCGGCCGCCCGCCCGAGAGTTCCTTGGCATACTCGACGGCCCCCTGCGCCATGTATCGCAGAAGGGTTTGGTTCGCATACTTCCGCGCACCCGCCGAGACCTGGAGTATGACCGGAGACTCGGTCTCGACACAGGCCTGAATAATGGCCTGAAGTTGCTCCATGTTGTTGAAGTTGTAGGCGGGAATCGCATAGCCGCCCTTCATGGCCTTTTCCATCATCTCCCGCATGTTCACAAGACCGATATCCTTGTACTTGATCATTTCTCGGCTCCTTTTCGTCAGAAGAGAACACTCGCCCCAGACGCGTCCCACGGCCCGTGAAAATACCGCCCGATACTCGCACTTCGATCCTGCTCGAAGCGATGGCCTCCGCGTCTCCAACCAGCTTTTTCACTAACCCCGACCGGGCTGGCAACGACACTCACGCTTTTAATCCCCTTCGTCAAGACGCCAACCAAAGAACGCCTTGGCGAGGGCGAGAGCCGGAGTTCCCATCGCCAATCGAGCCTGCGAGCAGCTCTCTTGGTGTCCGATGAGCCCTGACCGTCAATCGACAGTCCCCGTGCAATCTACTGGCGTGCGCTCACACATGCCCTGCCTTTCGCCGAATGAACTCCACAAGCCCGGACGGTTCTAGGAACCCCGCGCTTTGAGTTACGATGGCCTCATGAATCTTCTGGCAATTACCAAGATGGCAGCCTCTCTTTTCCTGATGTTCGCCTTGATGGCGTGCCCTGGAAGAGCGCCTCTTTCATCCTCTCCACCCCGCGAGAATGAACCCGATGAGCAGGGAAAGGTGCATACTTTGGATGAGAAGGATTTAGGTGAGGCTCTCGAAAAAGATGAAGATATCGACACCAAGGAGACAGCCCGCGCCAAGGAGTCCATCGATACGGGCGATTCACCGGCCCCCATCGACTTCGATGCCTTAAGACGAGAAATGGTCGAAACACAACTTTCGCCAAGGGGAGTCGACGACGAAAGAGTTCTTTCGGCGATGCAAGACGTGCCAAGGCACAAGTTCGTTCCCGAGCGTTACCGTGCGTTGGCCTACGCGGACCATCCACTACCCATTGGTGAAGGCCAGACGATAAGCCAGCCGCTGATAGTAGCCTTGATGAGCCAGCTCGCGAGAGTCGAGCCCGATGACAAGATACTCGAGATTGGCACCGGGTCCGGCTACCACGCGGCCGTGCTCGCAAACCTCGGAGCCGAAGTATATACGATTGAGATTGTGGAGACGCTAGGCAGGGGTGCAAGGCTAACTTTGGCTTCGCTTGGGTACGAGAACGTTCACGTCAAGATCGGCGATGGCTACGAGGGGTGGCCGGAGCACGCCCCCTTCGAGGCCATCGTGATTACGGCGGCGCCGCCGACGATTCCCGAGCCCCTCCTCGAGCAGCTAGCCGTTGGCGGCCGAATGGTTCTACCCGTTGGAGAGCACGACCAGGAGCTCAAGGTCATCTCCCGCACCGAGTCGGGCCTCCAAAGCGAACGCCATGGCGCCGTTCGCTTCGTGCCGATGACTGGAAAGGCGCAGGAGCAGAGCGCACGATAGGGCCTATTCTGATAGAGTGTGCTCATGCTTCGAGCGGCTCTGCTTGCTATCCTGCTTCTCGCAGCCCAGGCTGGGTGTGGTGACGATCCCTACGGGATATGCGGCATCGATCCCTATTGTGAGCGCTGTTGCGATGTAGGCCAGCCCTGCGGCGACACGTGCATTTCTAGGGACAGAAACTGTCGACAATCGCCTGGCACCGCCTGCTGGGCCTCTCCCGAGCTGGCTCCCTGAATAGGAAGATTGGCCATGAGCCGGTCTTGTCTCTAAAGCAGATGCCCCTATTCCGGTCTGTCGGAGTCTAGCACTTCCATTCCCATGCCACTGGCGTCGAGGCTCTGATCGTCGAGTCCCACATGGAGCACCGCCATGCCGGGAATCACCATAGGCGAGAGAACCATGCCTATGATTTGGCCGGAAACCCGACTGACGAGTATGTCCTTGTCCCGCCGCAGCGGATCGCTGATCACGCCGAGAATATCTCCCTCGCTAATGGACTCTCCGAGGACGGGGTAGATCTCGATTATTCCTCCATGCTCGGCCCTTACCCAGCGCGTCCGCCGATAGACCCGTTGAGTTCCAAGATCGACCCTTCTCCCCTCACGCATCCCAAGGTGCACCATTGCGTTTCTGACCCCGAGGACCCCCTTTCGGATCTCCTCCTTCTGGAAGCGCATGCTCTCGCCAGCCTCATATAGGATTGCCGCGATCCCATGATCCGTGGCGGTCCGGCGTAGCGTTCCTTGCGGTCCCGGGTTCTGCACTATGACTCTTGCTCCAAAAGCTCTGGAGAGATCGAGGATCTCTTCATTGCGTAGATCTCCGCGCACCTGTGGGACGTTCGAGCGATGTAGGGAGCCGGTGTGAAAATCAATGAGATGAGTGCAGTTACGAAGCACATCCCAGAAACGCCTGGCAATACGGGAGGCGGTGGACCCGTGCTCGTTACCCGGGAAGAAACGGTTGAGATCCCGCCGATCGGGAAGATAACGGCTCTGATTGATGAAGCCGAAGAGATTGGCGATTGGGACCCCTATCAGCGTCCCGCGAATATCCCCTGCTCCATGGGTATCCATGATCTCCCGGACTATCTCCGTGCCATTCAGCTCATCGCCATGAATACCGGCAACAAGACACAGTACCGGCCCAGGCTCCTTACCCCGAATCACCACCAATGGCGTATCGACGTTGGCGCCAATGAATGACTCGCTAGTCGGAAGACGCAGTTCCTTCTTCTCTCCGGGGTAGATGGTCTCTCCAGCCAGGACGATCGCTTCCTCGATATTGGAGTCAGCTCCAACCCTTCCGCTTGATGGCTCCCCATCGGCTAGCGCCGAAAGCGGAAACAGAACCAGACCGCAGGCGATGATAATGCCGGCCCATGCCGGTCGCCGCTTAGGGATCCCTACGAAGCTTCGAGCGTGCTTTGGCAGTCTTCTGGTATTGGCCATACTGGAGTATACCGTTGCGTGACAGATGACTTTGAGTGTGTTTGCAGAGCCTACAAGGAATCAAGCCTTCGCGAAAACCCACGATGCCCACGGAGCACCAAGCTGGAATCCTCATTGTCCCATGGACTCATGCGCGGCGATTGTTCCGATAGCCCATGTCGAAAGATTCGTCCAAACCGATAGGCCACCCCGAGGATGCCGGCAATGCCGGCTCCCTCGAAATAGTGCGTGACGTGCCCCATGTCCCCGATGGAACGGCTCGGGCTCGCCATAATCCCCTGGCAGGTGCGCCTCTGGTGATGGAGACACGGGAGCCGTGGGAGCAAAGGTTTGGCGCGAAAGTGCCGCTAGAGGTGGAGATAGGTTTTGGCTATGGAAACTTCCTGCTCGAGCACGCGGCTCGCAACCCTGGCATCGGGCTTGTGGGCTTCGAGATCAGAAGATTCCTCGTAGAGCACGTGGAGCGAAGAGCCAAGAAGCTTGGGCTCGAGAACATCGCCGTTTTGCGGGGAGATGCCCGTCGCCTCCTGCCCGCTCTCTTCGGGGCAAGACAGCTGCAAGCCGTGCACATTCTCTTTCCCGATCCATGGTGGAAGAAGAGACACAAGAGGCGACGACTCGTTGATGGCTCTTTCGTCCGCCTGCTGCATGGCCTCTTGGAGCCCGGTGGTACGGTACAGCTAAGAACGGACGTGCTTGAGTATGGGGAAGCGATGATCTCTACCTTCGAGGATGGGAGCGGCCTCTTCCAGAACCTGGAGGCGCCCCGCTCGTTTTCCCACGAGAATCCACTCTCCGTGCCCTCGAACAGGGAGCGAAGATACCTAGAGGCAGGCACCCCCGTATATCGCCTCTTGTATCGTAAGGCTGGTTAAGTCCGCCATCACCATATTGCACTTCTGCAAAGAAGGTTTTCATTCAAGCAAGGGGGACTTCCCTCAAGGCAGGGGACCTCTCCTTCCTTCGATTAGGATGTTCCGCTTGTCCGATACTTGGCCGTTTTTTAGCAAGAACCTAGTTTCACTCTGCTTTTTCGTCCTTGCAATGCGGCTTGCCTCCCAAAGAGCCCCCCTGAGGCAGGAGGAAATGTTGACTGGAGCCCAAAAAGGGCCTAAATAATTGATTTTGTAGAGACGGCCTCAGCAAGACAGCTCCTTGGCACATTCAATGCAGTATCGCAGTACAACTGAAAACTGAATAGTCACGTTGAACACGGTTCGCCTAGGTCGCGCGATGTCCCCCATCAAGTCCCCCACCAAGCGCGGCTTGGGCTGAATGGGGCAAGTCCCCAGCGGTTCCGCGTCGGTCGTTTATTTCAGCCGGCCGGACCGATTGGGCCCCGGACTGGGGGATCTCCCCCGTTCCTCAGTCCAGGGGCCTACCTTTTCTTTCTCGTTCGACGTGAAACCTGGCCCGACTCGAGCTCCCCCGGCCGAGTCGAGCCGGCCCCAAGAACGAAGTCGGTTCTAGGGGCGACACGCAAGTGGCGAGGACCTGTCCGGTAATCCCCCGGCCTGGCCAGGTCCCCCTACCCCGTACACTTTGGTGTACGGGGTTTTTTTTTGCTCCTCTGCTATGATCATCGACGATGAGACCCTTCATGAATGCCCTGACCGTCGTGGTGGCCATGATCTTCACGACCTCCTGCTCGGGAAAAGACGGGCTGGTGATTGTGGATCTCTGCACACCACAGGAGGCCGCCAATCCTTTGCAAGACGGAGTTTTGCTTCGAATCTCGTCAAGCGGAGAGATCGAGCGCTCCGTCGTCTTCGATCTGTTGACAGAAGAACTCTACAGGGAGCACGCCGTCTTCCCCAAGGGCGTATCGATAGCGCTGGTGGTCGAGGTCATTGACGCTGCCGGTGAAATCATAGCCCGAGGAGAAACGTCTCAGATAACGGTGGGAGCCGGAACGAACCCGGAAGAGGATCGCGTCTGTGCCTGCTTGAGCAGAATACAGCGCGCGGAGATGGAGCATTGTCTCGGAGTCGGGTGCGTCTACAACGAGGAAACGGACCGCTGCGTCTTCTTCGCGCTGCGTTGAGCCCACCCCCTGACACTCGATGCCGACAAAGACCGAATGCCGGCCCATACCCCATGACTTGCCCGACGCGGGGGTGAAGAAGGCCAACGCCTGTACTAGCTCCAACTGGGGCTACCTCAAAAAGCCGAAAACCTACGGTGGCGGCTCGACCTCAACGGTAGTGGAAGACGATCTGAAGATCCGCCGGACCCTGGTCCGCGGCAAACCCCATGTAGACAGCCGCTCCACCAGCAGCGAGCGCTACCACGCTTGCGGCGAGTATCCAGCGGCCCCTCGAGATGCCTTCTCGGTCGGCGGGCTCTTCGATGACCGGAGCGAAAGGACCGTCGTCCTTCTCGACGTGGATCGAATCCGCCTCGATGGAATCGGGCGCTGGCTCTCGCTGGTCGACTAGGCCATCGGGCACCTCCTCGATCGAGTCCTCTGCTTCGGGCTCATCCTCCACCAGCTCTTGCCCCGGGAGCAGTTCGCGGAGCAAACCGGCCACTTCGCCTGCCGCCCTTCTTATCTCACCTGGAACTCGCTCGAAGTAGAGCTCGGCCTCTCCAACGAATCGACCGGCATCGACATCGAAAACATCCAGCTTCCAAAGAACATCTCTAGGCCCCAGATGTTGGAGATGGCCTACCACGAGATAGCCAACACCAAGCCTCATCCCAAGACTCGAGACATCGTCGCTTGATAGAACGCGCCATTTCGTATCGCTGGCTTCCAGAAGAACCTTTTCCATCTCCTTCCGGGCTTCTAGCGGGAAAAGCCGAGGATCTGGACGAAAAGACGGATCGGTTTCCAGCACTCTTTGGTAGTCCCGTCGAGCACCGCTTTTGTCCTCCAGCAGGTGAAGGCTCAGACCCCGAAGGCTCCAGCACTCTCTTACGAGCCCCAGGCGTGGACGACTGACTAGCGCTCGAAGCAGGTTCTCGCGCGAAGCATCGAGCCGGCCAATCAAATCCTCCGAAGCCTTTCCTCCCCTCAAGACCGCCTTGACGGCATCAAGCTCGGCCTCGACGAGTGTCAGCAAGGCTCGTGGATCATCGCCTTCGAGCAACCGGGTCCTTACCTTCTCGAAAGGCATCAAGCTCGGGCTGGAGGGCTGCTCGAGAGACTCGACCAATCCTTGCTCGAGATCCAAAGCAAGATCTCTTCTCACCTCTTGGTCGACGGCATGCACGAACGCGAGATCGTGAGCGGCAAAGCACACGAAAGGAAACGCTGCGGCAAAAAGCCCCAACAAGACTCTGTGGCAAACCATCTTCACGGCACCATCTTAACCCGAAAGCCCTCTTCGTTGTCTTCTAGTCATGATTCGAACACGAAGTGAGACATTACCGCCAGCTCCGACTTGCCGGCCAGTCCGACCAATGGTACCTGGCGCGTCATGCGAATCCTCTCTGGAGTACAACCTTCGGGCAAGCTGCATATCGGCAACTACCTTGGCGCGATAAGGCAGTTCGTTTCCTACCAGCACGAAGCAGACGTATGCCTCTACTTCATAGCCGATCTTCACGCCTTGACCTCTCTGCGTGATGGGAAGTCGCTGCAAGAGTTCTCTCTCGATGTGGCCTTGGATTTTCTGGCTCTCGGCCTGGATCCCGAAAAGGCGATTCTATTTCGCCAGTCGGACATTCCAGAGGTTACCCAGCTCTACTGGATTCTCTC
>SKWY01000069.1 GCA_007128675.1 Deltaproteobacteria bacterium
GAAAGAGCCTAGCCGTGGCGGCTCCGAGGCCGCAGACCGTATCCATCTCGTGCAGAAGGGAATGCAAGGTGGCACGGCGCACCGCCTCGAAGCCGTGGTCCTCCCTTAGCCATCTCGAGGCGTCGGCCAAGGCGTGTCTCGCGGCTGCTTCGGCTAGAGATGCATCCTTGGCCTCCATGAAGGCGGAGGCCGCAAGCAGGCCACCTCGGCGATGGAGGGTCAGCTTGTGACTGACGCGATAGGACACCTGGTTCTCCTCTCGAAGCCGAAAGCGCAAAGCTCCACCGAGTGCTTGCTCGGCGAGGCGAAGTGCCGCTTCGCCGGTTGCGTCGGAGGGTGCCGCCGGCGCTCCTAGAGCGACCACCAATCGAGGTGAGCCCTGATCATGTGCGTGTACGACGGGAAGGTCGCTCCCGATACTACTGGAGCGCGACGTGCCCTTGAGAAGCGCCGACAGAAATGAGCTTCTTCCCTTGCCGTGCGTGTTGGGATCGGGAAATGCCGCCGCTGGATAGGCTTCCCTTGGGCGAGGGTCCGTCGATGAAGCGATTGCCTTGGCCCGGGCAAGTGACCAGGCTCCCAGGTGACGGTCGACCATCGCGACGACATCGCCGGGGGCAGCGGGTCCGGCGACGACGACGGCCATTGCGTCTGGAGCAAGGTTGCGTTCGAAGAAGCTATGCACATCGCCAATCGTGATGCGATTGCGAGAGGCCAACGTTCCTTGTACTGGACGCGCCAGCTCATCCGCTTCTCCCAGCACAACCCGCGCTATCGTGCTCTCGGCTATGCGGGAATGGGCGCGCCGAGATCCAGAGGCAGCG
This sequence comes from Deltaproteobacteria bacterium, assembly GCA_007128675.1. Lineage (GTDB taxonomy): Bacteria > Myxococcota > Myxococcia > SLRQ01 > SLRQ01 > SKWY01. The sequence goes on from SKWY01000069.1 coordinate 825, forward strand.
CCGTCCTCGATCGCGCGCTGAAGCCTTTCTTCCGTTACCGAGATTGTTTCGAGAGCATGCGCGAGCCTCGAGAGCACCAGCTCCAGATCCTCGGGCAGGACCGTTGCGCCGATCCGGGCGCCGTCGGCCTCGACGAAGATCGTTGGTGAGTCGTTTGCGCCAAATCCCTTGGACGAGCCATCGCCGGCGGCGATCTCTCTCGCATGCTCTGCCAGCAGGCCATAGGCGACGGCGGCCAGACCTGCCTTGTCCTTTGGATCGTCGCCGTGTCCTGCCATGAAAGTGAGCTGAATCGAGAAGAGGGGAGTGTCATCGCGCCTTGCGATGAGCACGGTCAGGTCTCCCGCGGCCGTTCGTGCCTCGATCCGCGGGATGCGCTCCTCGATCATCGGCGCCGATGGAGATGCCGGTGGCACGGCGCGCCACTCGTTGTCCGTGGTGGCGCAGCCAATCAACAGGAGGAAAGAGAAACAGAAGATGGCTGCCCGGGGCCCGTGGCATCCATCCGAAAGACTCTGGTGGGAGCCGGGCCTCATCCCCTCTCGACAAGATCTGGCGCTGGCCCAAGAGAAGCCCCTCATCGGGCAGCTCCATCGGGTATTGCCAAAATGGCCACGCTCTTTCTCGGATCGAGCGATTCTCGAATGAAGCGGGTGATTTCTTCTGCTCCCAGATCCTCTGGAGAAATGCAGCTGGGCGGAAGCAGGCCGCGGCTTCTTTGGTGAATACGCTCGGCTATCTCCGGCAGTCCTCTCGAACCGTCGAGCAGAGCGGCTCTTCGGGTCGAGAAGCGGCGAAGCGCTCGATTTGCTTCTTGTTCATCTAGCGCTCCTCTTCCAAGCTCGATGAGGGTCTCATCGATGGCGGCAAGAAGGCTTGCTTCATCGACTCCGCGTCGTGCCACGGCCTGTATGTAGAAGACCGACTGTGCCCTCTGTTCGCTGAGGATCACCCTGACCCGGCTGGCCAAACGAAGCTCGTTTACGAGGCGATCGTGGAGCGCTCCGCTTTGGCCATCGGAAGCGAGAATCTCAAAGGTCAGAGCCGCGATGACGGCCTCCTTCGAACCCGCCGGGGGAGCATGCCATCCCAAAAGGACAGCGGACCTTCGAGCAACGGGCTCATTGTGGCGCACTACCGTCCGGCTCTCGAGGCGCTCCTTGGACACCCTCGGTTGGCTCGAAACGCTTTTCGATGGGAGCGTGCCGAAGTACCGATCGATCATTCTGCGAATCTCGGTGGGATCGAAGCTGCCCACGACGACGAGCGTTGCGTTGGAAGGGCTGTACCATCTTCGAATGAAGCGCCTAACGTCCTCGAACTCTAGCTCCCGCAGGTCTCGAGCAACCCCTTCGATCCTATGGTGATACGGGTGTGTCGCCGGAAAGAGCTCCTGCCAGAGCCTGGCCCGGGCCAGGCCGTAGGGAGCAAGGTCCACCCGTTCGCGAAGCTCGCGAATCACCACGGCCCGCTCACGCTCGAAGGCTTCCTTGGTCAGCCCTTGAAGGAGAAAACCCATTCGGTCCGCTTCGAGCCAGAGCACCGTCTCCAGCCCTCGAGGGAGAACGGCGGTCAGGTAGCGTGTGCGATGGCGCCCGGTATGAGCGTTGAGAAGATCGACACCTATCTGTCGTAGATGGCGCACGTGCTCGCCCCGCCCGACGTGCGCGGAGCCTTCGAACATCAAGTGCTCCGCCAGATGCGCTATTCCTTTCTGTCCTTTGGGCTCGTGGTCCGCGCCCACGTGGTACCAGACATTGACCGCGGCGGAGCTCCTGCGAGGATCGGGCGCGAGGATCACATCGAGCCCATTGCTCAATCGATAGCGGAGCACCCCGGGATCTAGCGAGTCTCGTCTCCCGGAAGACTCCGAGCTGGAGGCGCCTTTCATCTCGAGCTGCGGATCGGCTGCTCCGACTGGCGAGGCCGCGCAAACTAGCGCTGTAAGGAGTAAGGGGGTCAAGGGGGTTTCGGGGTCGAGGGTTCTTTAGTCTTCCTGCCTCATCGTCGTCGATGCTGATCGCCCCGGTGGGTCGGGACCATTTCCGTTCGTTTTGCTCTACTCCGGACCTACGCACCAACCTTTCGCGGATAGCATGAATGCCGCAAAGAGGAGCAAGTGGGGAAATAGCTGTAGGCGGGCTCTTCTCTTCTGAACCACCAACCTTCGAGACCCCGCCCTTTCATCCGGATTCCTATCGAGAGGCGGCGTCTCGAGGGCTAGCGAGCAACTAGATAGATGAGTGGCAACCCCGCCATGGCGTACAGGAAGGCGCGCGGGATAGCGGGAAAGAGCCTTATCGGTTACGGAAGCTAGCGTCCTTGGCCCACCCGAAAAAGCGGCTAATTGGATGCCCGCCCGCTAATCAAGGGAGGCTTTCTTGGCTTGGAAGAAGCCCGGGCACCGAGCGCCGCAAGAGGCACATGACCCATCAGGCTTCATTTCGACCACCACGACATCGAAACCGTCTCTTCGGATTAGAGCTTTCTTGCAGGCATGACAGAAGGTCGTCGAGCCCTCCCTATCACGCACGTTCCCAGTGTAGACGTGACGCACGCCCTGCTCGATCGCGATGCGCCGGGCGCGAACGAGAGAGCTTCTGGGCGTGGGCGGATGATCGAGCATCTTGAAGGCGGGGTGAAACCCGCTGAAGTGCAGGGGGACATCGGGCCCCAGTCGCTCTACCACCCATCTTGCGAGCGCCTCGATCTCCTGGTCCGAGTCGTTCTCCCCTGGGATTAGCAAGGTGGTCAGCTCCAGCCACGCACTAGTCTCGTTCCGAACGTACTCGATGGTTTCGAGAACGGGAGCTAGATGCCCCCCAGTCAGGCGACGGTAGAATGCTTCCGAGAATGCCTTCAGGTCGATGTTTACCGCGTCCATCGAGGCGAAAAGCGCCGCTCTTGGCTCTGGAAGGATGTACCCGGCGGTAACCGCGACGGAAAAGATGCCTCGAGCCCGGCACTCGTTGGCCACATCCACGGCGTACTCCAAGAAGACGGTAGGATCGTTGTAGGTGAACGCGACGCTGCGCGCATCGAGGCCGGCCGCCATCGACGCGATCTTCTCGGGAGAAGCATGCGTGGAGGTCAGGCCTACCTCCTTGGCCCTGGACAGGTGCCAATTCTGACAGTACTTGCAGGTTAGGTTGCAGCCGGCGGTTCCGAACGAGAGTACGCTGCTTCCTGGGAGAAAATGGTAGAGGGGCTTCTTCTCGATCGGATCCACAGAGAGGCCTGCCGCGAGGCCGTAGGTGGTAAGGACCATCCTTCTTCCTCTCGCGGCCCGTATGAAGCAAAGACCTCGTTGACCCTCTCTCAATCGGCAGCGTCTTGGGCAGATCCGGCATTCGATTCGGGCGTCGTCCGTAATGGAGTAGAAGTCGGCCTCGACGACAAAAGGGTCGTCGTTGACTCTGGCACGCATCGTGGGCTTGCCGGACATGCGATCCTCCATCTAGCAAGAGGGTCCGTTACTGTAGAGTAGAGTAATCACGTTAGCTCGAGTCGCGTCGATGACATCGCAAAGAGTAAAAAATCCAGCCGTGGCCGGCCTCTTCTACCCGAGTGAGCCGGCAAGACTGCGCCGGCATGTCTGGGATCTCATTGACGAGGCCGGCAAGTTTCCTTGGTCGCACCGTGC
>SKWY01000358.1 GCA_007128675.1 Deltaproteobacteria bacterium
ACACTCCCCGTCTCATCCAAGATGTCATCGGTGATCTGAAAGGCAAGACCCACGCTCTCTCCAAAAAGCGCGAGTCGCTCGACTACCTCGAGGGGAGCATTCACCGACTCACCTCCCGCGGCACATGAGAAGGAAAAGAGCGCCCCAGTCTTGAGTCTATGCACTCGCTCCACCTCTTCCAGCCCCCTGCCGGCCGCTGTCCTTGCGAGGTCCATGCCCTGGCCTCCAACCATCCCCAGGCTTCCGGCCGCAGTTGCAAGACGACCCAATAGACGCAGCCGAGCAGCTTCAGAAGAGGCGGACTCCTTGGTCTTCTCATTTTGGCATCGGAGACCGCATGCAAGAACTCTGAAAGCATCGGTCAAGAGTGCATCACCGGCAAGAATCGCCATCCCTTCACCATGGACTCGATGGCACGTCGGCCGGCCGCGGCGCAGGTCGTCATCATCCATTGCGGGCAAATCATCGTGAATGAGGCTGTAGGTGTGGATCAGCTCGATGGCGCAGCATGCGTCGCGTAAAAGCTCGGGACGATTGCCGATGCTTCCCGCTGACTCGTCATTGACCGCGTGCGCGGCCGCAATCACCAGGGCAGGTCTCAAACGCTTGCCGCCGCCCAAAAGAGAGTAGGACATAGCCGAGCTCAGCTCGGGGATGACTCGCGGATCGGAGCGCAAACCATCCGTCCAGGATTGAAGCCAAGACTGAACCTCTTCTGCCCTTTCACGGAGCCAGCTATCGACATCGAAGGTCACGAGGGCGTCTTCTCCTCGGACTCTCTGTCGTCCGACCCCGAGGCCTCCTTGCCGTTGGCCTCGTGCCGAGGGCCGGCTTCCGCCTCACGCTTCCTATCACCTCCCCGGCCGGATCCCAGAATATCTCGAAGCCGGGGGATGAGCCGTCCCAAGTGTAGGGGTTTCGGAAAGTAGTCGACAGCTCCAGCACCCAGACCGGCCGCAATATCCTCGGAGCGACGACGAGCCGAGATGAACACTATCGGAATCTCCTTGAAAGCCGGGTTCTTCTTGATGGATCTGCAAAGCTCGATGCCGTCAATCCAAGAAAGCACGGCATCCATCAGTATCACGTTGGGTTTGTCGACATGCAGGGTGCTGATGAGCCGGAGTCCACTTTGAACCTCACCAACAACCAGGCCCTCGGCCTCCAGCGCCATGCGAAGCATCTGGCGCGTATCCCTGTCGTCATCGATGATTGTGACGTTACCCTGGGTCATCTAAACAGAACCTCATCCCACCCAACCGCATTGAATGTCTCTACAGAACTCGCAGCGAAACTCTCGAAGCATCACGGCGAAGGAGCATCCTCGCTACCATCATCGGCGGTCTTGAACGGCGCCGTCTCATTTCCTTGCAGCAGCACCTCCACCTTCCTCTCGGCTTCGTCAAGGAGAGCCTGTCCTCGACGCACTAGTTTCACTCCCTCCTCGAATCGCCGAATCTGCTCCTCCAACGTCAGATCGCCACGCTCGAGAGCCTCCACGGTGTCTGTCAGGCGCTCCATGACCTGCTCGTAGGGTGCCTCGTCTACACTGGGTTGCCGCTCCTCGCTAGTCATTGTTGCACTGCCTCCTTCACGAAGGTTGGTACCGGCATTGGGTTCGTGTCAACTCTCTTCCTTGAATGCAGATTGTCTCATCCTCTTTTTGGGCTTCACCCGTCACTTCCCTTGTCATCGTCCGGTAGCGGACCGTCATCTTTCTTCGAACCCGTAACGCAGGCAACCAAGCTGCCGCCGGCGATCCGAATATCAAGGTTCTCTCCTTGTTCGACGTCATGTGGTGACCTGACGATTTGACCTCTACCACCTCTGACCAAGGCGTAGCCTCTTTGAAGGACTCGAAGGGGCGAAAGGGCGTGCAGCTTCCCGGCGAGACCCGCATGAGAACGGCGAGCCGCTCCGATATCCCGAGCAATCGCCGACGACAGACGCATTCCGAGGCTTCGTTGCCCGCCTCGCTCGACCTCGATGCGTCGTCTCGGGTGAACGGAGGCCACCGATTCGGCAAGACCTCTGAACCTTAGGGTTCGTGACCGAATCAATCCGCTCATCGCTCGTATCATCCGCGCCTCGACATCGACCACATCTCGCTGGAGTCTTCGAAGGCGAACACGGGGGTGCTGCCTTCCAAGATGCTCCCATGCCGCATTCAAGCCCCGCTCGCGAAGACGCATGCCGGCTACCATTGCCCCCTCCAGCCGTTCTCGAGAACCCTCCAAATCCAACCTCCGATCCGTGAGAAGGCGCCGAGGATCGGGCGCTCGTCCCCAGAGCGCCGCGACCGCCGACCTCCTCTGCTCCACCCTTCGCAGTGCGGCGCGCTCCAACCTTTCACGAAGAACACGAAGGCCCGCTGCCAGCTCTCCATGCTCGGGCATCAGTAGCTCCGCCGCCGCTGATGGGGTTGGCGCCCGAAGGTCGGCAACCATGTCGGAGATCGTGACGTCAACCTCATGCCCTACGGCACTGACCACGGGCGTGGCGCAAGCGGCGATTGCTCGAGCAAGCTCCTCCTCATTGAATGCAAAGAGATCCTCGATGGACCCCCCGCCTCTGGTCACTACGAGCACATCGAGATCGCCTCGAGCATCGAGCCGAGCGAGCTGACTCGCGACCTCCCCGGCAGCAGCATCGCCTTGCACTTTGGCAGGAGCTATCAACACGGAAGAATTCGGGTTCCGGCGCAAAAGAACCCGCAAGAAGTCATGGACCGCGGCGCCTGTCGGGCTGGTCACCACGCCTATGGTTCTGGGCAAGAAGGGAAGAGGTTTCTTCTTGCTAGCCTCGAACAACCCCTCCGCCGCCAGTCTCTGCTTCAGCTTCTCGAAGGCGGCCTGGAGGGCACCCAGACCCTTCGGCTCCATATGGTCTATCACGAGCTGATACTGTCCACGGGGCGCATAAACGGATAGCCGCCCAGCAACCAGCACCTCCATGCCGTCCTCGGGATCGAACCGCAGATATCGAGCCTGGTTGCGGAAACAGACAGCCTGAAGGCTGGCCTTGTCATCCTTGAGGGTCAGGTAGACATGCCCGCTCGACTGCCGGCGAAATCCTGAAACCTCGCCTACGACCCAAACCCGGCCGAGCTTCCCTTCCAATAGCCCCTTCACCTCGCGAGTAAGCTCGCTGACCGTTCGCGCTCGGGGTTCTTTGGGCCGAGCAAACAGATCGAAGCCAGGCTGGCGTGGTGTTGGCATCCCTTGATGGTCCGAGACGAGAGGAGCGGTAAGCCTATGCCTCCAATGCCTTGGTCTCAAGAGGCATGCAAAGAAAGGATTGTGCTCCAGCGGGCGCTGGCGGGATTCAAGGAGGACGGAGCCGCGATGGATCGACGGAGTCGTGTATTGCCCTGGTGATGGCCTCGACCAGCTTGAGCTCCTCTTCGTCGGCAACGGAGCCTTCCAGAAACACCGTGCCGCCAACTACGCGAACCTCGACGGTCTCGATACCGGCGGCGACGAGCGCCTCCTGAACAAGCGCCGCGATCTCCTCGAGCACTCGTGTCTCGACGCGCACCAGATCCACCAGCTCCGGCCAGTTCTCGACGAGCCTGGTGTACCGCTCGAGCTGGGCGAGCGTCTGGATTCGTCCATCGATGACGATCCGTCTTCCGACCGCCCGCGCCTCGATGACTCGATCCAGGCTCAAGACCTCGAGGGCTTCAAGGATCTCCGCGAGCCTGGTCTCGTCGGTCACCTCCACGATGTAAGAGCGCACCTCTTCGTCATCACGGTACCAAACGTTGAGGCTCGTGCGACCATGGGAAACTCCGGTTATGAGGATCTCCCGACCCTCGACTACATGAACGTCCGCGACCTCGGGATCGGCAACGGAGACCCTCATTACACCGGGGTCATCGATGATCACTTGTGCGCCCACCGCAACCTGGATCCTTCCATGCTCCTCTGCATCAGAGATCCCGTCCGCGATGCCCTGCTCATCCTCGCCGCCTTCGAGGGCCTGGGGCCTTGGAGCCTCACTGGCCGTTTCGGCCGGGCTCAATGTTGCCTCGAGGCCAGCCGGCCAAAGCGTCAGCAGGACGCTCAAGAATAGTCCCCAGCCTGGCCCCTTGGTTACCCAGGGTATGAGACAACCTACTGGCCGCCGGGGGACAGGGATGACGACTGAATCTCTCATGCTTCTATTCTACTAACCGTCGTGTGTATCAGTCATGTCGGGAGGCCAAGGAGCGTGTTGCAAGCAACCATGTCCGCGAGAGAGCCGGAAGGTGCACGCGATGAGTAAGGAGGAAAGCCGGAGGTGTATCAGGTAGCAGCTCCACGCGAAAAAGAAGCAGGACAGCCCAAGGTGCACCAAGTAGTAGCTCCACGCGAAGAGAAATCAGGACAGCCATATTGCCCCGCCACCTAGCGGTAGACTAAGCGCCGGGAGCCGGTTTCCGAGCCGTGTGGCGCACCCACGCCAGTGCGGAGCCC
>SKWY01000551.1 GCA_007128675.1 Deltaproteobacteria bacterium
CGGAGACGATCAAGGACACGGGGACTACCAACAGCGGCGCCCCGATGAACACACCGCCGACCACGGCGGCACCCCACCCAACTTTTGTCAGGACATTGATCGCGGCAAGACCCGCGACCGTTCCCCTTGCCTGCAGCAGCGCCCCGTAGGACTGATTGAGGGTCAAGAGAAAGTAGGCTGCCGCATAGAGCAAAACAAGGGTTCTGACCTCTGCGCTTCTTCCAGTAACGCCCAGCACAAGAACCATCAATCCTAGAAGAAGAATGCCCGCGATGGAGCGAAGAACGAGTATTCCTGCAAAGAAGTCACTCGCGTGAGAAGGCCGTGTGGCGACTTCCTTGCGGATATATGTATCGACGCCGAGCGCGGTTACGACCAAGAATCCCTGCGCGAAGTAGTCGGCGAAATGTAGGCTCCCAAAGGCCTCAGGCCCGAGTACGCGCGGCAGATACAGCCGGACTCCCAACGCAACACTCCATGTGGCCATGAGGCCGATTGTCAGGATGCCGGCATTTCGGATTGCTTTATGCGTGTCCGGCACGCTCCCCTCGATAGCTCCTCGAGGATCGGCGCCTGGCCGTGCAGCTATGGTAGTCCCCCCGCTATTGAACACGTTTTCAGCTCGCGCCCTTTCCGGTTACGACAACGGGAATCGTTCGAAGTATCAGCCCCAGATCAGAGCCCAATCCCCAGTTGTCTATGTAGCGCATGTCGAGCAGCATCCAATCGTCAAAGCCAATGTCGTTTCGGCCACTGACCTGCCATATACAGGTCAACCCGGGCTTGACCGATAACCTCCGGAGTTGCCACGGTTGATAGCGCTCTACCTCCGCCGGAAGTGGTGGTCTGGGCCCCACGAGACTCATGTCTCCTCGAAACACATTTATTAGCTGCGGCAACTCGTCAATGCTATACTTACGAATGACCCGGCCAAGGGGGGTGATACGAGGATCATTCTTGATCTTGAAGACTGGACCCTCTTGCTCGTTCATTGATTCCAGGGCCTGCCTTCGCGCCTCCGCATCCGCGTACATGGAGCGAAACTTCAGCATCCCAAAACGTCGTCCGTGCATCCCAACACGTTCTTGCGCGAAGAACACCGGTCCGGGCGATGAGAGCTTCACCCCCACCGCTACTGTCGCTAGCAGGGGAAGGAGAGCTAGCAGGCCGAGGAGCGATAGTCCCATATCGAGCAATCGCTTCAGGGACATTTGATATGGCTTGATTGCCGTTGGGCTGAAATGCACGTACCCATCGAGGGCAATCGGACCTCCAACCGCCGGCTCGATAGGCCTCGCTCGTTGAAAGCGCAAGGGCGGAATCGGCAGAGCAAAGGGCATTCCAACCCGCTCACACTTGCCGATCGCGATCTGAGCTTCTTCTGGCTGCCTGCAGGGGTCAATGGCTATGAAGACCTCCGCAACCGGTCGAGCGTGAAGGATCTGCTCTAGATTCTCGATACGACCCACGAGGGGACGCCGCAAACGAGACGGTATTCGCTCACCCGGAAGAGCTACATGCCCGATGATCCTACGGCGGGGCGAGCTGATCGCCAGAGACCTAGCAGTCGCCCGGGCCAATGGACCAACACCTAAAACAAGAATTTCATCCTCGCACCCATGACGCCTCTGAATCGGTCTGAAGACCGCTGTTCTAACGAGGACGGCCAACGTCCAGGCAAGTAACAGGAACGGCTCGATTGGGGGCAAGGCGGCAGGATTTGGGACCAAGAGCCTCGTCGCCGCGAGAATCAGTGAGCAGACCCCGACCAACAAGGAGACGACCGCAACATCCTCCACCAGAGGCCTGACAGGACCGTCCCCGTAATGGCGAAGCACCATCCCAATCAGCGCCCAGGCCCCGCTGAGGATGAGGCCCATTGATACCCAATCTCCCGTTGCAAGATGGCTGGGGGCGATGTGACGAAACGCCACAAGCGTTATCACGCCCCACAGCAACACCATGTCCGTCAATAGGTGTAATCGCGCCAAATTGCCGGGAAGCAGTCGATCGCGTGCGGTCGTCATGTCGACGCCCCCTCACCCGCTCTAGCCGGGCCCTAACGAGCCCCAGCATGGACCGTGCTTGAATGCTCTCAATGGCCGTTCACCGTCAACGGCGTCCGCGGAACTTCTCTAAGCACCCGTCATCATGAGTCGCAATCAGGAAGACCGTTCAGGCTCATCTCCTCCAGGAGCACTTCGGCCCATGCACCGGGGTCTCACCCAAGAAGAACGGCCCAAAGCCACACCAAGGGACCGGTGAAGAGTAGGGCATCGACCCGGTCCAGCATGCCTCCATGGCCAGGTATCAGGCTCCCCGAATCCTTGACCATGAATGCTCGTTTCAACAACGACTCACACAAATCTCCCGCCGAGGCGAACGCTGCAACCACGACTCCAAGTCCCGCCGCCATGACAAGTCCCATCGGCAACCCAACCTGGCCCAAGGTGCGCGAAACGAGCACTACACCGACCGCCCCGATCATTCCGGCCAGCAGCCCTCCAAAGAAGCCCTCCCACGTCTTGTTTGGAGAAACACGGGGGTATAGCTTTCTTCGCCCAAAGGCTCTTCCGGCGAAGTACGCTCCCGTGTCGGCCAAAAAGGTAATTGCCAGCACTAGAACCAGCCACCATGCTCCTGCCTCCAACTGCCTCAAGAGCACTGCTGTGGCCAGTAGCCCCCCGGTGTAGAGCACGGTTGTCATGGCAAGTGCGACGCGTCCTGGAACTGCCTGTAGGTCCTCTCCCGGAGCTAGCAGGCTGGCAAGCCAAAAGAGGATGAGCAAGCTCACCAGCCCCGCCAGAACGACCTGCCCCGACGGGCTCTGCTCCAAGCCAAAATAGAGCGGAACGGCGACGGAAGCACCAACGATGGTCAATCGAAAAGGTAAGGGGCATGGTCGAAGAACCATCCCCACCATTTCCCAGGCGCAAAGGGCGGCGATCACTGCCACCAAAATGGCAAAAGACCAACCGCCAAGCCAAACCAGGTACAGCACGATAGGGAGGAGAACCGCAGCGCTCCCGACTCGCAAAAGCAGGTTCTTGTTCGCCGGGCTCATTTATTGGCTCGCTCCTGCCACGCCACCTCTCGAGGTCGCTCGCCCAAATCGCCTCTCCCGTCGTTGATACTCCTCGATGGCATCGAGAAAAGCCTCCTCGCGAAAATCGGGCCAAAGAGTGGGAACGAATACGAGTTCACTGTACGCGGAGCTCCACAGCAGAAAGTTGCTGATTCGCTGCTCTCCGCTGGTGCGAATGATTAGGTCCAGCTCGGGAAGACTCCCCGTCCACAGGCGTTCGGCAAGCGCGTGCTCATCGATGCTGGACGACTCGAGGTCGCCATGCTGAACATCTTCGACCAGCCGCCGCGCCATGTGAACGAGTTCCTCTCGTCCACCGTAGGAAAGACAAAGGGTTAGCGTCATGGAGCCGCATCCAGCGGTCTTCTCGCAAAGAACCCGCAGGGGAGCGAGCACCTTTTCGGGAAGACGATCGAGGTCTCCGGCCGCATGCAGACGAATGTCGGTCTCGAGTAGCTCTTGTCCTTCCTTTATCAGGTAATCTCGCAGCAAACCCATCAAACCTTCGACCTCCTCCATGGGGCGCTCCCAGTTCTGGGCACTGAAAGCGTAGAGGGTCAAGGCCTCACACCCCAGCCGCCTAGCCGTGCGGATCACAGCCCTCACCGACTTGGCTCCCTCCCGATGCCCCGAAAGCCGCGGCAAGCCCCGAGCCTTGGCCCACCGTCCGTTGCCGTCCATGATCATGCCCACATGGCGAGGAACCCCTCGGGCCTTGATCTCGCTTTCACGCGGTGACAGCGGCTTGCTCATTGCGCGGGGTATACGGGTGAGCCCAGCGCCGGTCAACGTCTAGAGCGATTTCTTTCCACAACGACCATCCTGTCTTGAATGAATGAATCCAGCACTGGTAAATTGAATCGGTTGAGCACCCCAAAACAGAGTTCCTGAAGCTCGATCGCCATGAACAGCATAGACGAATCATTGAGAGAGCTTAGACTCCTCGAGAAAGAGCAGTCAGAGGGACGACTAGATCGGGGAGAAGAAGATCGGCTGGAGAAGCTGCGCGCACTCTTGATGGCAAGGCTACCTGAGGGCCTGCCCGACGCGAGCGATGAGCAGCCCTCCTCTCCCGATGATGGCAGCCCAACTGCCTCGACAGCAAAGAGTTCTTTAAGGGAGCCTCGACGAGCAACGGACCCCCAGGAAGGCTACCCGCAGGAGGGCTACGCCCAAGAAGGCTACCCGCAGGAAGGCTACGCCCAAGAAGGCTACCCCAAGGAAGGCTACCCCCAGGAAGGCTACCCTCAGGAAGGGTACCCTCAAGAAGGCTACCCGCAGGAGGGCTACGCCCAAGAAGGCTATCCCCAGGAAGGCTACCCGCAGGAGGGCTACGCCCAAGAAGGCTATCCCCAGGAAGGCTA
>SKWY01000120.1 GCA_007128675.1 Deltaproteobacteria bacterium
ACCCAGCTTGGCCGAATGCTCGTCCTCGATGGTAGCATTCAATGCTCCGAGGCCGACGAGGCTGCGTATCACGAGCTGATCGTGCATCCAGGGCTCTGCCGTAGAGGAGCTCGGAAGGCCGACGACAAGGCCGTCCTCGTGGTGGGCGGAGGAGACGGCGGAGCCGCTCGAGAGGCCCTACGACATCGTGATGTCAAGAGGGTCGACCTCGTGGATATCGACGGCGAGGTGACAAGAGCGGCAAGAGAGCTGCTTCCCAGCATCTGGTGTCGTCCCGACGGCTCCGGTCCACTCCACGAGGATGAGCGGCTACAGATACGCCACGAGGATGGTCTCGCCTTTCTCGAGTCGAGCGACAAGGCCCCGAGACAAGGCTACGATCTCATCGTGGTGGATGCCACCGATCCCGCCGGACCGGGGACAGTCCTCTTCTCCGACGATTTCTACAGGGCGGTGCTTGGCCGTGTGAGAGAAGGGGGTGCGGTGGCCGTGCAAGCTGGCTCCTGGTGGTGTCTCCCCCAGGTTCTTCGCAGGGCTCATGACGGGCTGCGCCGAGCCTTCGGTCGGGCCGAGGCGTACCATTGTTGGTCCGCGGTCTACCCCGGAGGCCTCTGGAACTTGGTAATTGCCACTTTTGGTGATGACCCGAGCAAGGTGGATCCCTCCTTTGTCGCGCCCCTCGATGGCTGCCGCTGGTACGACGCATCGACGCATGAGGCCGCTTTCGTGCTCTCTTTCGAAGAGAGAAGAACGCTTCGAGGCTGCTCCTCAAAGACCGCCACGTAGGTTTGCGCCTTACTCGCCCCGTAAGACGAGGTCCAAGCATTGCTGCTGCCTTCTTGTAGGGTTCATCCCTGCCCCGGGTCCGCCCCAAGGAAGCAGTATCGCTGATGCGTTGCCGCCTGCGTTCGACTAGGCCCATCCGCTTTTTGACCAGCCAGAGGAAACAACGCTGTGGATTGTGGCCCCCTATCCCACGATCCGGAACTTCCTCCCCCTTGCCATGGGCCTGTAGCTACCTAAAACCAGAAACCACGTTCTATGGTTGCCGGCAGCTCTCCCCTCATGGCGGCGGCTACACGGCGCCAATAGCTTTGAGGGGAGCCGGCCAAGGGGAGGCTGCCGGGCCGGTGGGGAGCCATGAATCTACGGCAAGACGACTCAACTATCGAGCAGCCCTGGCATGCTCTGCATGCCGGAGACGCGCTGGAAAGGGTCCAATCCGAGTCGAGGGGACTGTCTTCAGAGGAGGCGTCTCGCCGCCTCGAGGAGTACGGCGAGAACCGGATCGAGCAAGGCCGGAGAAGCACGGCCTGGGAGCGACTGAAGCGGCAGCTCACAAGCATCCTCATCATCATCCTCATCATCTCCGCCTTCCTCGCAGCCTTCGTTGGAGCATGGCTCGACTCGGCGGTGATTCTAGCCGTGGTACTCGTAAATACCCTCATAGGCTTCGTCCAAGAGGGAAAGGCCGAGAGGGCAATCGAAAGCATCCAGAAGATGCTATCCCCGAAGGCTCGGGTGATTAGAGATGGCGAGAAAGAAGAAATAGACGCCATCGGGCTCGTGCCTGGAGACATTGTGGTAATTGCCTCCGGCGATCGTATCCCTGCCGACCTTCGACTCTTCGAGGCGGACTCGCTCGGGGCCGATGAAGCGGTGCTCACAGGCGAGTCGGTGGCTTCCACCAAGCAAACCGAGCCGGTGGAGGAAGAAGCCGAGCTAGGCGATCGCACCTGTCTTGCCTACTCGGGCACGGTAGTTACAAGCGGTGAAGGCAAGGGCGTGGTAATTGCCACGGGCGAACGCACCGAGGTCGGGCGAATCTCCAGCATGCTCGCGCACGTCGAGAAGCTTCGAACTCCCCTGCTTCGCCAGGTGGATCAGTTCGGCCGACTACTAAGCGTGGTCATTCTGGCCGTCTCGGCGCTGACCTTCGTGATTGGATATCTGCTTCGCGACTACGGCCTTTTGGAGACCTTCCTCGCCGCGCTCAGCCTGGCTGTCGCCGCGATACCCGAAGGCCTGCCGGCGATCATGACGATTACTCTCGCCATCGGCGTGCGTCGAATGGCTTCGAGAAAGGCCATAGTGCGACGGCTTCCCGCGGTCGAAACCCTCGGGTCAGTGACGGTCATCTGCTCGGATAAGACCGGAACCCTCACTCGAAACGAGATGACCCTCAAGACGGTCGCAACGCATGACGACGAGTACGAGATCGAAGGTGTTGGCTACGTTCCCAAGGGAAGATTTCTTCGCAATGGCAATCATGTCCCCCCTCATGAGCAACATGGTCTGCTACGTCTTCTTCGTGCCGCGCTCCTTTGCAATAACGCAGTACTACGCTGGAAGGAGGGGCAATGGTTCATAGAGGGCGATCCCACCGAGGGCGCACTGGTCGTGGCGGCCGTGAAGGCTGGGCTGGATAGATCCAAGGAGAGCGTGGAACATCCTCGAAAGGGAGTCATCCCATTCGACTCGAAGCACAAGTTCATGGCGACACTTCACGGCTCTAGCGATGGCGAGGGCCTCATCTTCATCAAGGGAGCCCCGGACACATTGATCGAGCTCTGTGAATGGGAGCAGCGAGGAAACGACGTCGCGCCACTGGACGCAAGAAGTTGGCGCGCTCGAGTCGAGAGCATAGCCGGACGCGGGCAGCGTACACTGGCTATCGGTTACCGGAAGATCCGGGAGAAGAGGACCAAGCTGTCGTTCTCCGACCTGGAGAACGACCTTGTGCTCATAGGAATCGTGGGAATGATCGATCCTCCACGTGCCGAGGCAATCGAGGCGGTGGATGCATGTCATTCCGCTGGCATCTCGGTCAAGATGATAACAGGCGATCACGCCATTACCGCCGAAGCAGTGGCCCGCCAAATGCATATCAGCAGCGGCAATGGAGTGATGATTGGCCGGGAGATCGAGCGCGCATCGGATCGAGACCTAGAGCGAGATGCCGACGAGATCGATGTCTTTGCTCGTAGCAGCCCCGAGCACAAGCTTCGACTGGTTCAGGCCCTACAAAGCCGCGGGCAGGTGGTGGCGATGACAGGGGACGGCGTCAACGACGCTCCATCGTTGAAACAGGCAAATATTGGGATCGCCATGGGCCTGAAAGGAACGGATGCGGCAAGAGAGGTCGCCGAGATGGTCCTCGCCGATGACAACTTCGCCTCGATAGCGAGCGCGGTAGAGGAAGGCAGGGGCGTTTACGACAACCTTCGAAAGACCTTGATCTTCATTCTGCCGACCAACGGCGGCCAGGCGCTGACCATCGTGGCCGGAATAGCACTGGGACTGGCTCTGCCACTTAGGCCGGTTCACGTCCTCTGGGTGAATATGGTCGTGGCGGTGACTCTGGCGCTGGCCCTGGCCTTCGAGCCCATAGAGCGCGATGTGATGCAAAGAAAGCCGCGCCGGCCAGACACTCCTCTCATCACGCCTTTTTTGTTGTGGCGGATAGGATTCATGTCCCTGCTACTCCTAATCGGTACGCTCGGCCACTTCCTATGGGAGCTGGAAGTGTCGGGAAGGGGGGTCGACTATGCGCGCACGGCCGCGATCAATACTCTGGTGGCAGGTCAGATCTTCTATCTTTTCAACAGCCGCTACATTCTGCGCTCCACCTTCAATCTGGAGGGCATTCTCGGAAGCCGAGCAGCCTGGGTCGCGGTGCTAGTGCTCGTATTGCTTCAGGCCGCCTTCAACTTCCTCGAGCCCATGCAGGCGGTGTTCGGCACGGTCACCCTCCAGTCGGATGCCTGGGTGAGGATCTTGATCTTCGGGGTGCTGGTCTACCTGTTCGTGGAGTTCGAGAAGCTCATACTCCGACGCAAGGCATAGCCAGCTTCAGCGTCTAGGGCCTTGCTGCTGTCTTCCTCCACCCAGGCAGGCCACCTCGCATGAACACGGTTGCGCCCAAAGCAGCCCGAGAGACGGAAGCCCTCCTAAAAGGCCACCTCGCACGGGCACGGGTGCGCCCCGGCCCCGCCGGGCGCGCTGCCACCGCATTGGGGCACCTCGCACGGGCACGGGTGCGCCTCCCTCGAGACCCTGACCGCCGCCGATTATCGCGGCCGCCTCACGCGGGGGCACATATGCGCCCAGAGGCCAGCGGATGGCCCGCGGCGCATTGCCAGAGATGGTCACTCTTCTTTTTCGGTGCCGCAGTTCCAGCACGAAGTGAACTGGCCACCCAGCTCCTCTCCGCAGGATGGGCATTTCCATCCTTTCCCCGCTGGAGACTCTTCGTTGATCACCGAGTTGACGATCTTCCAGGCATCCTCCGACCTATTCTCCTCCACCCAGACCTCTACCCAGGCCTCCGAAGGAGCAATGCCGCCGGCACCGCCGCCGAGCATCGCGCGGCGAACCTCGCAGCGGATACCTTCCATCTC
>SKWY01000508.1 GCA_007128675.1 Deltaproteobacteria bacterium
GGAGTCATCGTGAAGCACCTCTTTTACCGTCATCATAAGCAACACAAAAGCCCCCAGTGTGATGCCCACATCGGCCAAATTGAAGGTAGGCAAGTCTACCCGAGATGGGAGGCCAAAGCGCCAATCTACGAAATCGATTACGTAACCCCGCGTTAGCCGGCAAACGTAGTTACCAATCACACCGCCCATTATGGCGCCGGCGGCGGCATGAAAGAGGAGCCCCTTCTCGGTCATCCTATATGACAACAACAACACGAACGAGGTTGCAAGCAAGGTCACCGCCCCAAAGAAGAGAAGTCTAAACGTGGGGTTCCTATCCGCGAGAAGCCCAAAAGCGGCACCAGGATTCTCCGTATACACATGGCGCCACAAGGGTACTGGGGCCACGGGCTCCCGGCGAAGATGCTCTATCCCCGACTCCCCATAGAAAAGAGGCAAACGCTCGGGCAAAGAGGTCGCCTGAGCACGATCGAAGAGACTCGTCAGGTCCCGAACCGCCATGTACTTGGTCGTCTGATCAGCCAAGAGAACCACCGAGGCGACGCCAAGTAGAACCAGCCAGGGTCGCATCACCGACCCGTGGAGATCACTACGCCGGTGCAGCGGGGACAAAGCTCCGGATGTTCGGGAACGCTCCCCCGCTGCTCCGTGAGCTGCCAGCATCGCGAGCACTTTTCCCCGCGCGCGGGCTCTACACTTGCCTCGAGTTCACCTTCTACCTCCGTTAGGTCCACCTGGGAGACGATGAACCACTCGGGCAAGAAGCCTTGATGGGCGGACAGCAGCTCCAGATCGGATCCCGATGCTTTCAGCGAAACCCTCGCCGTAAGCGAACTCCCTCCAATGGTCTCCGCCTTGCGGGCATCCTCGAGCAAACGAAGGACATCGCGCCTTATCTCTATGAGCCGAGTGAAGTCTGGACGAGGCACCTCCTCATCGACCTCCGGCAGCCCGGCGAGGAATACCGACTCTACAAGGCCGGCGCTGGGATGCTCCTCTCGCAGCACCTGCCAGGCCTCCTCCGCGGTGAATGAGAGAATAGGAGCCAAGGCGCGGCAAAGCTCCCGTGCAACCAGCCACAACACCGTCTGGGCGGACCTGCGTTCTCTGGAATCGGTGGCGCTCGTATAGAGCCTATCCTTCAACACATCGAAGTAGATCGAGGAGAGATCGACGGAACATAGATCCATCGTCGAATGATAGATGGAGTGGAAGGCATACTCCTCGTAGGCCTTTCTCACCTTGCCGATCCAAGACTGGAGCCTCCCGTGGGCCCAGCGGTCAATCTCGGTCCACTCGTCGGCGGAAACGGTGTGCAAGACCGGATCGAACCCTGAAAGATTACCCAGAGCAAAACGCAGGGTGTTGCGAATCTTGCGATAGGCCTCGGAAAGTCGATCCAAGATCTGATCCGAGTAGCGAACGTCCCCTCGATAATCTTCGGCGGCGACCCACAAACGAAGGATCTCGGCTCCCCGCGTCTGCAGAACCTTTTCGGGCGGCGTGTAGTTCTTCTTCTTCTTGGACAGCTTTCGGCCATCACCATCCACGACGAAGCCGTGGGTCAAGACGGAACGATACGGGGCGTCGCCTCTCGTGCCGACAGCACAAAGCAAAGTGGAATGGAACCACCCTCGATGCTGGTCAGAGCCCTCTAGGTAGAGATCGACAGGAGAACCAAGCTCGGGATCCGTCTCGGCTACCGCGGCGTAGGACACGCCGGACTCGAACCAGACATCGAGTATGTCCGACTCTGGAGTCATGGACTTGCAGTCACAAGAAGAGCAGCAGAGACCCTTGGCCAGCTCTCCGATATCGTCCTCGTACCACGAGTCCGCACCCCGTTCCTCGAACCGATCCGCGACCTTTCTCATCAGGTCGGGACTTGCGATTGTCTCGCCGCAATCATCGCAACGAAATGCCGGTATCGGCACTCCCCATGTCCGCTGGCGCGAGATGCACCAATCGGGGCGCGTCTCGAGCATTCCGTGTATCCGATCACGGCCCCAGCGCGGGATCCACCGCACCCCGTCGACCGCCTCGAGGCACCTCTCTCGAAGCTTCTCGTGGTCCATGGAGACGAACCATTGGACGGTAGCGCGAAAGATCGTCGGCTCTCCACACCGCCAGCAATGGGGATAGCTATGGGTCACCGAGAGCTCGGGAGGAGAGAGCAGCGCGCCGAGCTCCTCTAGCTTCGAGACTATCGCGGGGTTGGCTTTATATACGTCCACACCACGGATGAAAGCCAAGGAGTCGGGGACATCCTCGATGAACCTGCCTCGATCATCAACGGGATTATAGGTGTCGAGACCATGCTGCTGCCCTAGAACGTAGTCCTCGACACCATGACCGGGGGCCGTGTGAACCAGCCCGGTACCCTGCTCGGTCGTAACGTGATCGGCTGGAAGCACGGGGCTTTCGCGATCAACGAGAGGATGACGATAGGTAAGTGACAGAAGCTCTGTACCGGAAAGGTGGGCCAGAATCCTAGTTGGCTCGGCAAGCGCCGCGACGGGATCCTGTACGGCTCCCGAGGTTTGCTCGGATACATCCCGGACGCGAAGCTCCCCAGGTGCACACTCTGACAAAAAGGTGTGAAGGAGGCTCTTGGCGATGATCATGGCCCGCCCGGCCAACGAGTAAGCTACGTACTCGATGTCTTCACGCACGGCTGTCGCAAGGTTGGCGGGAATCGTCCAAGGAGTAGTGGTCCATATGACTAGAGCCGGGTTCTTGGAACGCACCGGCTCCGGTAGCGCATCCAGACCCGAAGCCACATCCATGGCAACATAGATCGAAGGCGAGGTGTGCTCGTCGTACTCCACCTCCGCCTCGGCGAGGGCGGTGACGCAGCGACGACACCAGTAGACCGGCTTCTTTCCCTTATAGAGGCTCCCCTTTTCCGCCAGCTTGGCGAGCTCACGCACCACGGTAGCCTCGTAGTCGTGGCTCATCGTGAGGTAGGGCTCGTTCCAGCGTCCAAGAACTCCGAGCCTCTTGAACTCCACGCGCTGGATGTCGACCCATTTCGCGGCAAACGCTCTGCAGGCGCGGCGGAAATCGACGATGGACATCTCCTTCTTCTTGGGGCCAAGCTCCTTGTCCACCGCCAGTTCAATCGGCAAGCCGTGGCAATCCCATCCTGGAACGTAAGGCGCGCGACGGCCCGACATGTTGCGATGCTTGATGACGAAGTCCTTGAGAACCTTGTTGAGGATAGTCCCCTGGTGGATGTGCCCGTTGGCGTATGGCGGACCGTCATGCA
This sequence comes from Deltaproteobacteria bacterium, assembly GCA_007128675.1. Taxonomy (GTDB): domain Bacteria; phylum Myxococcota; class Myxococcia; order SLRQ01; family SLRQ01; genus SKWY01. Next base: position 3,269 of record SKWY01000508.1, read on the forward strand.
GAATGAATCGAGGAAGGGAATCATCAAGAAACCCCGCCATCTTCCCGTAGACATTCCTCTCGTCCCATGCGGCGACCCGCTCCGGCTCTCGCCGGGGCAGGTTCCCCTTCATTGGGAAGGAGGTCTTGGGCAGATTCAAAGTCAGCTTGTAATCGATTGCTTGCGCGGCCATGGCGTCCACCTATCACAGGTACGACGGAAGGGTACTCCGCCGCCGTCCTCCCGCCAGACAATCCCAACCATTCTGGCACGCCTGAAGTACCATCAATGCAGCTACTCGCAAGGTTTTTTGGAAAACCGCTTCCAATTCAAGGTTCGCGGGCATCATCCTGGCCCGAAGGCCTGCGACCAAAGTGCCCAGCCCTATCCTCGAGACCCTCCATAGCCCCCCAGACAGTCTTTGAGCTGGGATTGAACATGAGAGCCCTCTCGAAATGCTCTCGTGCCTCGGCTTGTGCCCCCCTATGGAGCGCCATCTCTCCAAGAAATACCCATCCCTCCTCGAGTATCGGGATTGACTCGACAGCCTCCGACACGGCCACCTCACAAGAATCCATCACATCGCGGTTTCCCTCATCCTTGGCTGCCATCCAGCCGGACCAAGCAGCGTAAAGGCGAAAGGCGGGCTCACGGCGGTTGAGCGCGACGGCGGCCTCGAAGGCCTCCACAGCCAAGGCATGGCGACCGGCTTCCAGGTGCTCTTGACCCCTACGAAAGGCCTTGTCCGCATCCAACCAGCGAACACGCTTCACCGAATGCCCAGCGGCCCGCCGTTGGCGCTCGGCTCTCCATCTTTCTCGCCCCTCGCCATCCGATAGAGCCGCATAGGCCTCCTCCAGTCGAAGCCAGACCTCTGAAGCTACACGAGCAAAATGAGCATCATCTAGATCCGTCGCTCTATCAGGGCCGACTCTCGCAGCCCAGCCGGCAAAAGCCTCCGCCACTCCCGCCGCATCCACGTCTTCGTCAACCCCAAGTAGCTCGAAAGGATCGGAGTCCGAAAGACGAGTATAGAGCCCGAAGACCTCCTCTCTCAGGTCGGTCTGCGCCACAGTGCCTCGGACGGCATCTATTGGGTCTGGTTTTCGCGGTTCCTCTCGCGGTCCCCCTTGCACCTGGA
>SKWY01000308.1 GCA_007128675.1 Deltaproteobacteria bacterium
CATAGATCAGGCGAACTCGGACTCGGCGGTACACGGCATACTCGTCCAGCTTCCTCTGCCAAGGCACCTCGACTCCGCGCGTATTCTCGAGCGAGTAAGCCCCGAAAAGGATGTCGATGGCTTCCACCCGGTCAATATTGGACGACTGGCTACAGGTCGGCCCGGACCGAGACCATGCACTCCAGCTGGGATTATGCGAATGCTCAAGGAGCTCGATGTCAATCCCCAGGGCAAGGAGGCGGTGGTAGTCGGGCGTAGTGATATCGTCGGTAAACCCATTGCTTTTCTTTTGCTCCACTCACATGCAACGGTGACAATCTGCCACTCTCGAACGGTGGACCTGCCGGGAGTCTGTCGAAGAGCGGACATCCTTGTAGCAGCAGTCGGTCGTCCAGAAATGATTCGGGGGGATTGGATCAAACCGGGATCCATCGTCTTCGACGTAGGGATCAACCGCCTCGACGACGGCAAGCTCGTTGGAGATGTGGCTTACGAAGAGGCAGCACAGAAGGCCCGAGCAATCACTCCGGTTCCCGGAGGCGTAGGTCCAATGACTATCGCCATGCTGCTTTCGAATACCCTAGACGCGGCCTGCCGGGCCGCACACTAGCTTCGACGAGGACCCTCGCTTTCTTGCGAGCGTCTTGCGAATAAGAACAGGAGCAGACAAATGGCGGAAACCAAAGAGATGAGGCGAACCCCACTTCATGGCCGTCACCTATCGGCAAGGGCTAGAATGGTCGAGTTCGCGGATCATGAGCTGCCCGCGCACTACTCCGGCGTCATGGACGAGCATGCCGCCGTGCGTGAGCGTGTCGGGGTGTTCGATGTCTCGCATATGGGCGAGATAGCGCTCGAAGGAAAAGGTGCTCCAGAAGCTGCCGATCTTCTGGTATCGAACAGGCTCGCCTCCCTCGAGAATGGCCGTGCTTGCTACACCGGCGTTCTCACCGAGCAAGGCACCTTCGTCGACGACGTCATAGCATACAGAATCAACGACGAGCGCGTGCTTCTATGCGTGAACGCCGTCAACCGTGAGAAGGTGCTGGCTCACGTCAAGGCCAATGCTCCTGGCTCAATCGAGGTAAGAGACGAGAGTGATGACTGGGCCCAGGTCGCCGTACAGGGGCCGGGAGCCGTGGCGCTCGTCGATAATCTGGCAAGCGAGACGACCCTGACCTCCCTCAAACGTTTTCGCTTCACGGAGACGAAGGTGGCGGGAGCTACCGCTATGGTCGCTCGTACCGGCTATACCGGTGAGGATGGATTCGAGCTCTTCTGCTCGAGCGACGATGCCACGTCTCTATGGGATGCCATTACCGAGGTTGGCGCAATACCTTGCGGACTGGGGGCCAGAGACACCTTGCGCCTCGAAGCCGGCCTTGCTCTCTATGGCAACGACATCGATGAGGAACACTCCCCCTTGGAAGCAGGAATGGGCTGGACCGTGAAGCTCGACAAGGGAGACTTCATCGGAAGAGATGCCCTCGTAAGACAGAAGGAAGGTGGAGTAGCAAGAAGGCTCGTAGGCTTCGAGCTGATAGCTCGCGGTGTACCGCGAAACGGCATGGCGATCCTCGACGAGTCCGGAAGGACAGTCGGCAAGGTCACCAGCGGGACCATGAGCCCGACGCTGAAGAAGCCCATCGGCATGGCCTACGTACCGTCGAGCCTATCCGAGCCAGGAACACCGATTCGGGTCGACATCAGAGGAAGACCCGCTGAAGCGAAAGTCGTTGCGATGCCCTTCTACAAGCGATAGCCGGGAGGAGCGGCTGTTCTGCCACCTTACGTTCTCTCTTTCTTAGATGCTCTCTTGCCGCTCAAAGGCGGTTGACCCAAATCGGGCAGTGACGTAGGAATCGCTCCCATCCACACGATACCCTCAAGCGACGGAGTCGAGCCCCCATGGCCAATATTCCCGAAGATCTGCGTTACTCTGAAGAACACGAGTGGCTTCGCCCCGCCGGCGACCAAGTAACAATCGGCATCACCGACCACGCGCAAAACCAGATGGGAGACATAGTCTTCATCGAGCTTCCCGAGGTTGGTGATGAGATCACACGGGGAGAAGCTTTTGGAACAGTGGAGTCCACCAAGGCGGTAAGCGAACTGTTTGCCCCGATATCCGGGAGAATCGTCGAGATCAACGACACCTTGGTCGACGCTCCCGAGGCGATCAACGAAGATCCTTATGGCGATGGATGGATGGTCCGAATCGAGCCGACCGACCTTAGCGATCTCGACGAGATGATGACCTCCGAGGCCTACCAGGAACTCGTCGAAAGCGAAGACTGAGCTCGCCATGCGCTACCTGCCCCATACGGTGGAGGATGTGCGGGCGATGCTCGAGGCAAGCGGCAAGTCGAGCATCGAAGAGCTTTTCAGTTCAATCCCGAATGAGCTTCTTGCCAAGGTCGGCCTGGACCTGCAAGGGCCACTGGACGAAGCCAGATTAATCGAGCACGTCCGCTCGCTAGGCGCCAAGACTACCGGCAGACCCTTCTTGGGAGCTGGCTGCTACCCGCACCATGTTCCATCCTTGATAGGACAGATGCTTCAGCGCGGGGAGCTGCTTACGGCCTACACGCCCTATCAGCCCGAGTGCAGTCAAGGAACCTTGCAGCTCATCTTCGAGTTTCAGACGATGGTCACGGCGCTAACGGGATTGGATGTGGCGAACGCCTCGATGTATGACGGCGCACATGCCACGGCCGAAGCCGCTCAAATGGCCCTGCGAGCACGCCGTAAGACCCGGCGTGTGCTGGTTAGCTCCGCCCTCCATCCCGAGTACCGAGATGTCCTCTCGACCTACCTAGCTCATGGAGCCGCCAGCATGGAGGAGGTGCCCTTCGACGGCTCCGGAGCAATCGACCTGCAGGCACTGAAGCAAGCTTTGGGGGACGATGTTGCCTGCGTCATCGCGGGTTACCCCAACTTTTTCGGCATCATCGAACCGCTCGACGAGATCTCGGCGCTTGCTGGTGATCACAAAGCATTGACCATCTCGGTCACGATGGAACCCGTAGCCTTGGGTCTACTCGCCCCACCCGGCAGCCTGGGAGCAGACGTAGCCACGGGAGAGATGGGGAGCTTTGGTAACCCGATGAGCTTTGGGGGCCCATCCGTGGGCTTCTTCGCGGCTCGCGAGCAGTATACGCGTCAACTCCCTGGTCGACTCGTGGGGGCAACCGTCGACGAGGAAAACCGGCGCGGCTTCGTCTTGACTCTATCAACGCGCGAACAGCACATTCGCAGGGAGAAGGCGACCTCCAACATCTGCACCAACCAGGGCCTTTGCGCGGCCGCCGCCACCATGCATCTTTCCCTTCTTGGGAGAAGCGGGGTTCGTGAGCTTGCCCGCATCAACTGGCTTCGAGCACGCTATTTGCGCCAGCTCTTGGCCGAGCGTGGCCTGCGCTCTGCCTTCGACGGTTCCGTATTCAACGAGTTCGCCCTTTCCGTCGAGGATCCCAAAGATGCCATCGCTCGGATCGAGGATGCCGGCCTCGAAGGCGGCCTCGATCTCTCGGCCTTCTACCAGGAGGAGCCAGCGAAGAGTGCCCTGTTGCTATGCGTGACCGAGGCTCATTCGCCAGACGAGATAGAGAAGCTGGCGGACGCTCTTGGAGGCAAGAGATGAGCAAAGCGCCAATAACAGGCCCAGAAGAGAATCAGAGGAAGCTCTGGAGACCGAGGCCAGAGATGCCGGGAGGCACTACCGGGCTCGTGCTGGAGGAACCCTTGATCTTCGAGCGCGGAGCTCCGGGCAGGACGGGAGCCTCGCTGCCAGAACCCGGTGTGCCCGAGGCGGAACCGGCTGACGAGATCCCGACGAAGTACCTGCGAGGACCTGCTCGAGAGCATGAAGGCCTGCCCGAGGTCTGTGAGCCCGAAGTCGTCCGTCACGTGACTCGACTCTCACAGATGAACTACGGCATCGATACGGGAATGTTTCCCCTTGGCTCTTGCACTATGAAGTACAACCCAAGGGTAAATGAGCTTGCCGCTTCGATGCCCGGCTTCACTGGAGCCCATCCGTATTTGTTGGAAGATAGAGTCCAAGGGCCGCTCGCGCTGATGTGGCACCTGGAGCGGGCGCTTTCGGAGATCGGCGGCTTGGCCGCCGTCACCCTTCAGCCCGCGGCCGGTGCCCACGGAGAGCTAGCTGGCGTGCTCATGATGCGAGCCTATCACGAGGACAAAGGGGGGAGCCCTCGGACCAAAGTGCTCGTGCCATCCAGCGCCCATGGCACCAACCCCGCCACCAGCGCCGTGGCCGGCCTCCAGGTGGTCGAGATTCCGTCGGGCCCAGAGGGCTACGTTCTACCAGAGACCGTGGCCGAAGCGATGACCGACGAGATCGCGGGGATTC
>SKWY01000348.1 GCA_007128675.1 Deltaproteobacteria bacterium
ATGAAGAAAACGGCTCGCAGCACGTTTCGGTGACGCACCGGCCCCACAAGAACCACAGCGAGGGCCAGACCGATTATGTTCTTCAGGAGCGTAGTTGTCAGAGATATCAGCAAGGTGTTGGGGATGGCTCTTCTGATTCCGAGCTGGGGATCGAAGATGAGCCTATAGTTCTCCAGCCCTACGAAGGCGACTCGCCCGAGCTCGTTGGCAATACTCCAGTTGGTGAAACCGAGGTAGATGCCGTGAACACTCGGAAAGACAAAGAAGACAGTGAATATGACAGCGGCCGGCAGCGTGAAGTACGTTGGATACAGTCTGCTCAGCTTCACATCGGTCCTCCGGGCAGCGATCACGATAACAGGAACAAGGCACGCGGCCCCGTCACGGGGCCGCGCCTTTTCGGGAGCTACTCCCTCCCTACTCCCAGTTCGGGTCCGAGACCGCCCGAGCCGTAATACCACGCTCTGCGTCCATCTGACGGAGGACGTCGTCGGGAGTCATAGTACCGAGGAAGAGGTTCTGCATGAACTTTCCGAGTACCATAGCATCGTAGTAGAGCCCGAGACCCTCGATTCCGATACCCTCTTCGCGGGTGATGGCGTCAAGCGCCGCAGTTGCCGCCGTCGGCTGGAATTCAATGCCAAACATTGACGGCACGCTCAGATCTGGTGAGTTATCATAATAGGCCTGCAACCGATCAGTTTGGGTAATGAAGCGGAAGTACTCAAGAACTTCATTGAGATCTTCGCTTCTGGCGTACGGAATCTTCAGGATTCCGCCGGCAGTTGTGCTTCGAACGCGGTTGCCCGCAAGGGGGTTGGGGAACATCCTGAAATTGCTCTCCGGTACACCAAAACGCGATTCGATCTCGGTCCCAAAGGAATCCCAGATCATGATCATGGCGTACTCGCCCGACGCCATTGCCCCCCACGAACCCTCGAAGGTATTTGAGAGGAGGTCGGCTCCGAAATACCCGCGCTCCTGCATCTCCTTGAGCTGGCCTAGCCCCACTCGATAGGACTCTACGTCCGAGTAGCCGATTTCGTTCGTGTTGAACTTCTCGATAAAGTCGGGGTCCCGGAGCACCTCTTGATGGGTCAGCGTCTCGATCCAGTACTGAGTGTGCCAGAGGTCGTGCGCGAACTCGTAGATGGGCGTGATGCCTTCGGCGAGCAGTCGATCCGAAACGGAGAGAAACTCCTCGTAATTTGCAGGCACCTCGAGACCATACCGCTCGAAGATCTCCACGTTGTACATGATGGCATTGTTGGCAACCGACCACATGTTGAGGCCAACGAGTCTACCGTCGTAGCTCGCCCCGACTCGAGCCCAGTCTTTGAGATTTGCAGCCCACGGCTCGTTGGAGAGATCTACCATGTTGACTTCCGGCTGCATCCGCTGAAGAGATGGGATGCCCGAGATCAGTCCGAAAATGTCAACACCTTCCTGAGCCGTCAGTTTAAGCCTGAGGACATTCTCATACTGGTCCGGAGGTAGCTCCTGGAAGTCCACGGTAATGCCTGTCTCTGCTTCGAAGACTTTGGCCATCTCGTACTCGTAATCCTTTATCCAGTTGGAGGCAGCAAGATAGGTCAGGACGACCTTTTCATCCTGCACGACTCGTTCGCCGGTCCCCGCGGAGAACACCGGTACGGCGGTCAGGGCCAAAACAGCGATAACGGCAACAATCAACCCGAATCTCTTCATTTCGTCCTCTCCTTTGATTCGTAGAACGCTGCAATCGTATTCGCGAGAAGGCGATCTGTCTTTGCCGAAAACAGGACTATCGTGTGGACAGAATCACACGGGATCTACTCGTGTGCCTGGTTCCGTCGCCGAAACTCCTCCATGTCTATGACGTTGTACTGCAGCCGTGACTGCTCAGCAGCGAAGGCAAGCAAGTGGCTCTCCAGGCTCTCTCGAGCGGTGGTGGTGCTTTCCCCGGGGCCCTTCCGAAGGGCATCGAGAAATCCACGCATGAGACCTGTATCTCCGGCCCCGTGGCCGCTTTCGTCGCTCGCTTGAACCGGAATCTTCTCCTCCGGACCCGAGTGGTGATAGACGGTGATCTCCTGCTTCTCGCCGAACCTTGCAATGAGGGTGGCACGAGTACCGTCGATGCGGAGATTCCGAGACTCTTCGTAACCCTGACCATTCATCACCAGAGTGGCCGTGGTGCCGTCCTCGTACTCCATGTTGACCGTCTGATGGTCGACAACATTATTGTCACACCGGTACACGCAGCGACCATAGGGGCTGACCTTCAGGGCCTCCAGCCTTGCCTCGCGGTCTGCAACCGGTGTGACCAGATCGAATGGCCAGCCCTCGGTGTCCTGACCGTAAAATCGCGTGGCGTCGTACTTGCACTCTGAAGCGACCGGGCAGCCATCGCTGCATCGCAGGGGCACCTGCGGATCCGGAGCGTTCTCGCTGGTGAAATGCGTCAGGCTTCCGAAAGAGTTGAGCCGACGCACTCGGCGGCGCAGGAGCCACCCCAGAAGATCGAAGTCATGACAGCACTTCGTCAGGATCATCGGGGAGGCAATCTCAGAATTGCGCCAATTACCACGGACGAAACTATGCGCCATGTGCCAGTACGCCAGGTTCTCTCGGTGATCGAGGCTGGTGATGCGGCCAAGAGTACCGCCGTCGATTACTCTACGGACCGCCTGGGCGAATGGCGTATAGCGGAGGACGTGACAGATTTGAAGCAGGCGGCCGTGTTGTTCCGCAACGGTCACAAGCTCTACGTTTTCGGGAAGCAGAGGCGCCATCGGTTTCTCTAGGAGAACGTCGTATCCGGCCTTTATCGCAGCGATCGTAGAGGCGTGGTGCATTCGGTCCATCGTCGTGTTGATGAGCACCTGACCGTTCGTTCCTGCGGTCAATAACTCCTCCCAGGACGAAAAGCATCGGTCGGCACGGAGAGAGTGGTTGCGCGCGAACTGCTCTCGACGCTCAGCGTCAGGCTCGGCCACGGCAACGATGTTGAGCTCTTCTGGATGATCGAGAGCGTAGTCTGCGTAAATGGTACCCCTCACACCCGCGCCAAACACGACGGCCTCAAACTCTGCCATTCCGCACCTCCAAGAGCCATTTCCTGACGCGCATTTTCCGCGACTCGATTTTGTGATCGCATTGTGGACGCGACCCTCGAGAGATGTCTTTGCACGGAACACGCGCCGCGTGTGGACGGAACACTCAGTAATGGTCACCGGAGAGAAGCGCTGCGTAGCGCGCCGGATGGGTGGCTTTGTATAGTTTCCAGCGTAAGTGTTCCAGGCGAGGTGCAAAAGCGAGCAGCGGCCACTTCGATCGCAGCCCCCCTGACGATCTCTCGCTCTCCCAGATGCATTTCACTATGTTGTCTTTGTCGCCGCTTTATGTCAACATAGCGAATCGAATCACAAGTTTTCTAGCCCTACGGGGGTGGTTGCCTCAGAACTATAATCTAGTCGAGCGTTGTCCCAGGAGGACCGCCGATGGAGCTGTCGATGAGGAGCCGCAAGGAGCTTACAGCGGGTCAAGCTCGCCGCTACCGCCAGGCGAGTCGAGCGCAGAAGGGAACGATTCTCGACGAGTTCGTGGCGGCCACCGGCTACAACCGGGACTACGCGGCGATGCTGCTGCGCCACTACGGGCGAGAGCGGTTGCAGAGTACCGGCACGGGTAAGTCGGTACGGCTGACGACGACCAAAGGCCGCCGCAGGGCCGGTGGTCGACACCCGGTCTACGGACCGCATGTGAGCTGCGCATCAGTGGGGCCACGTGCGCTGCGTTGCGGCGCATCAGCCCAGTAAGCGGCGGGTGTAAATTGCACAGAAGGGGGTGCGGACAGAGGAATCTTGGACTGCTTTTGGAGGGAGTCCATGTATTCCTACGAAAAGCTGATGAGAGCGATCGAGCTCTACATCCACGACGACGGCACTTCGGCGTCGCTGTGCCGCGCAGTGGAGGCGATGTCGCACTGCAACTGGGATTCTGTGGCCAGGATCGAGTCGAAGCCTGACAGCGGCGATATTCCCGATGCAAGTCGCGCCGCGCTCAGCGCGATCTGGACCTATGCCACGGGAGAGCGATCCCCAGAGCTCGCGCTTCCCAGTCTTGTGAACCGGTTGGTCACGCTGTTAGCAGGCGCTGCCCAATCCGTACGTGACTTTCTCTGCTTCTCGCTGGCGCTTGCGGCCTTCGGCTTCGGTATTGCCGCGCTCGGCGACGCTGACACCGGTCGGCGCATACTGCTCGCCATCAGCAACGACGGAAGCAGGAGCCGGTCGCCTCTGTTCTGCGGGATAGTGGACGCCGAGCTGGTCGGGCTCCAGGCCGCTCGGGGTGATCTGACGAGCGCAACGTTCTGGCTGGCCC
>SKWY01000152.1 GCA_007128675.1 Deltaproteobacteria bacterium
CAAGGCCCGCGCAGTAGAAACATGCCGCCATCCGCAGAGCCCCTTCTCCCGCGCTCGTCCTTTCCGCGCTTTCACCCGCGTCCGGCTCTGGTCCAGGGTCCAGACCGGGTACATGGGTAACACTCTTTTCAGGGTGACCGAAGAGCTACTCCTTCGAGGCGAGCTGACCGCATGCCGCACCTATGTCGCGGCCGCGGGACCGTCTAACTACGACGGTGAGGTTCTTTTCGGCTAGCCTTTCCCTGAAGGCCTCGATCCTCTCATCCGTTGGAGATCGAAAGGCAAGTCCAGGGCTTTCATTGTAGGATATGAGGTTCACTTTGGCTGGCAGGCCCGAAAGCAGCTTTGCGAGGCGATCGGCGTCCTCGAGGGAGTCGGTTCGATCTGCTAGCAGGACGTACTCGAAGGTGATCCTCCTTCCTCTCTTGAGCGGCAGCCTACGGCAGGCATTGAGTAGCTCCGAAAGAGGCCACCTTCGATTGATCGGCATCAACTCGTCTCGTACGGCATCCGTCGTTCCGGTAAGGGAGATGGCGACCTTCACGGCGGTCTCCTTGCCGAGTCGCTCGAGAACGGGTACGAGCCCACAGGTGCTCACTGTCACGTGTCTGTGAGAGAAGTTGAGCCCCTCTGGTGAGAGCAGGAGGTTGAGTGCTCCCTTGAGATTCTCGTAGTTGGCAAGAGGCTCACCCATCCCCATGAAGACGAGGTTGCTGATCGGCCGGCCGGCCTCGGTCCCGAGCCAGGCGCAGGCTCTGTAGACCTGATCTACCATCTCGCCAACAGTCAGGTTGCGAACCAACCCCATTGTGGCCGTCCGGCAGAAAGCGCAGCCCATTGCGCAGCCGACCTGCGTCGAGACGCAGAGCGTGCTCCTGTCGGGTGGTCGCTTCAGGGGATCCTTCCCGTCATCCCGCACTCTCCACTCGGGAATGTAGACCACCTCGATGAGATGACCGTCGACTGTCCCAAGAACGAGCTTCAAACTGCCATCGGCCGACCGCAAGACACTGTTCACATCCAGAGTATCGAGCCGATAGTGGGCCGCCAGTTTTTGGCGCAGGTCGAGGGAAAGATCGGTCATCTCGTCGAAGGAGACGGCGCAGCGCTTATGAAGCCAGCTGGCTACTTGCCTTGCTCGAAAAGGCTTCTCGCCAAGATGCTCCACGATCTCCTCAAAAAGGGCGCGTGGCCCAAGAGAACGAAGATCGATTGGACCACCAACAGCAGGTGGACATGCCTTCACTTCACTCATGCAGCCTCTGTTTCGTGTCTATGAAGCCGGTCCGAGAAAAAAGCGTGGTTCTTCATGGGGAAAGTCCTTATCGGAGGCATCAGGATGCCTCATGCCCTGGTCCCTGGGATGCTCGTCGCCATCCCTGGAGCGGTAAGGCGGATGAGCGCCTTCCTTCATATCGGGGTCGCCATGAAGTCTTTGGCCGCCCCCGATCTCCTTCCCCGTCTGCCTCGGGCTGATTTCAACCGTCTGAACCTTCTTCTCGTCGGAGGCCCTAATGAGGAATGTGTAGCCGGCGAAGAGAACCACACTACCCACGGGCGGCACCCTCCTGGCGGTGGCGGTAAGAAAACCTCCTAGAGTCTCGTAATCCCCTTCCGCCGGGAACTCTATGTCCAGAACCTCTTCGATCTCACGAAGGGGAACCGGGGCATCCACCAATATCTTTCCATCCGGCAATCTTCTTACAGCCTCTTGCTCCACGTCGTGCTCGTCTCGAATATCCCCCACGATCTCCTCGACAATGTCCTCGAGGGTTACAATCCCACTTGTACCGCCAAACTCGTCCACCACCACCGCGATATGCGTCTGAAGGCGCTGCATCTCCTTCAAGAGTCGAGAAACCTTCATGACCTCGGGCACGAAGAACGCGGGCCGCAGATAACGTCGAAGCTCGAAACTGCTTGGGCCGAGCTGTCCATGTCCCATTTCACCGAGGATGTCCTTGATGTAAAGGATGCCCACTACGTTGTCGATCCCCTGCTCGAAGACCGGAATCCGACTGTGCTCCGACTCCTCCATGAGGCTTATCACTTCCTCGTATGAGCTGGAGATCTCGAGAGTGACGAGCTGAGTCCGGGGGTTCATGATCTCCTTGGCGAGAAGCTCGCTGAACTCCAGCACTCGGACTAGAAGCTCGCGTTTTACTCCCTCCAACGTGCCGAAGCGTGAGCCTAGATCGATGAAGTAGTCAATGTCCTCGCTCGTTACGGGAGGAGGCCTTTGTTCGCCCCCAAAGAGTCTCGAGATCATCCCGGTCAGCTTGCTGAGGAGCCAAACAGCGGGGAAGGAGAGAAGGTAGAAAGGCCGCAGCAGATAAAGAATCGGGACGGAAACCTTTTCGGCATGCTCGCGGGCCAGGGTCTTCGGCGTGATCTCGCCAAAGATGAGAACGAGCAGCGTCATCCCGCCCGTCGCGATCGCGAGGGCCGCGCTCCCGAAAAGGATCAACGAGATGTTCGTTGCCAGGGCGGAAGCAGCTATGTTTACAAGATTGTTTCCAATCAAGAGGCACGTGAGCACCTCCTTGGGATGGTCAATCCATAACCCGAGGACTCTGCCACGTCGACCGAGGCGCTCACGCAGCTGTCTCGCCTTGGCCTCCCCCAAACTAGTGAGCGCCGTCTCACTGCCGGCAAAGAAAAACGAGCCGAAAAGCAAGAACACCAACGCCCAAGTCTGCCAACTAGGTATGGCTTCCAATGACGATTCCATCGTGAAGGGGGCACGCCACCAACTCTAACGATAGCAAACGGCCCTCAATGCATGCAACGAACGAGCGCTCCCAACCGTTTCCGCAGACTTCACGAGCTCGGCACAACCATCACGAGTTGCTCCTCGAGCTTGGCTTTGGCAAGGCAGAGGAGCTTCAGTAGATCTGACTCTCCGGAAAGAACCAGGCAATCTCTGTCTTCGAGGTCTCCACCGCATCGGAGCCATGCACCGTGTTCTCCTCGATCCCGCTGGCATATTGCTTTCGCAGTGTCCCCTCCGCTGCCTGTGCGGGGTTGGTGGCCCCCATTACTTCTCTCCACTTGGCGATGGCGTCTTCCCTCTCCAGTACCATCAGCACCACGGGCCCCCTCGTCATGAACTCGACCAAGGACGCGAAGAAGGGACGCTCCCGGTGCACGGCATAGAACCCCTCCGCCTCTCTCCTGGAAAGCCAAGTCATCCGAATGCCGCGAAGGGCAAATCCTTCCTCCTCGATGCGGGCAAGGACCTTCCCAACGACGTTCTTCTCCACCCCATCGGGCTTAATGATTGCAAGCGTTCGTTCAATAGCCATCTGCTGCTCCTCTAGTCTTCCTTCTTCGGTTTTCTTTCGTTCCCAGTCAATCGTGAAGAGCCAGCCGACCACATTGGCACAGCTCCTCTTCTGTCTTCTTCTCGGGCACCGGTCAGTCGGCCCAAGCAAGCCGCCGATCTACCTACTCTTCGAGGTGCTCGCCAACTCCAAAGCGCGATTCATCGTCGAGCCAAGCTCGGCCGGCGACTCGGCCACCAGCACTCCGGCTTCCTTCAAGGACCTCATCTTCTCTTCCGCCGTGCCCTTACCGCCGGCGATTATGGCGCCCGCATGCCCCATCCGCTTCCCTGGGGGCGCGGTTCTACCGGCGATGAATCCCGCGACCGGCTTCTTCATATGTTCACGAATCCAGATCGATGCTTTCTCTTCCTCGGTGCCACCTATCTCGCCGATCATGACGACGCCATCGGTTTCGGGATCATCGTTGAAGAGCCTCAGAGCATCGATGAAGCCGAGACCGTGCACGGGATCTCCGCCAATCCCAATGGCCGTGCTCTGCCCGAGCCCCACCTCGCAAAGCTGCGCTACCGCTTCGTAAGTTAGGGTTCCGGAACGAGAGATGACGCCGATTCGACCAGGCTGGTGGATGTGACCCGGCATTATGCCGATCTTGCACTGATTGGGAGTAATGATGCCCGGGCAGTTGGGGCCGATGAGGACCGTCCTCGACTCTTTCAAATGCTCCTTGACCATGAGCATATCGAGCACCGGTATTCCTTCCGTGATGCACACAACTAGTGGAAGGCCCGCCTCCGCCGCTTCGAGGATGGCATCGCAAGCAAACGGCGCTGGAACGAATATGACCGACGCGTTTGCACCCGTCTCGGTCACAGCCTCCGCAACGGAGTCGAATATGGGCACCTTTCCCGAAAAGGTCGTTCCACCCTTTCCGGGTGTCACCCCGGCGACGAGCTGGGTGCCATACTCCAGCATCTGCGTGCTGTGAAACGAGCCTGCGCCGCCGGTTATCCCCTGGCAGACGACCTTGGTACTCTTGTTCACTAGAACGGGCGTTAGAGG
>SKWY01000418.1 GCA_007128675.1 Deltaproteobacteria bacterium
GAAGTGCTGGGCGAGATGTCAAAGGATGGGCAGGCACGTTGGGTGACGTGGCGCAAGCGACAGGGCGCGCAGGAACGTGTGCCCGAAGACTTCGCGGCGCTCTTGGAGGCGCTCGATGAGAGGACGCAAGCAATAAACAACCCCCGACCCCCTTCCCCGGTCGTCGGACAGGTCTTCAGATCCGCCGACGCCGAGGTCTGGGATCTCGTTTCAAACGAGGACCAGCTCGCCGGCGCGCGCATGCTCGTCGCGGATGGAGACATCCTGATCATCGGCAACTACGCCGACGTCATGTATCGCTCCTCCGACGGCTTGAATTGGACCGAGCACGCTGTGACCGGCGATTGGGAGATGGACGGCAACACCCCTTACGGCTACCTCCGTGACGTAACGTGGGACGGAACCCGGCTGGTGGCTGTCTCCGGCAGAAGAGTGCTGACATCCCAGCAAGGCACGCACTGGACCAAAGAGATGGTGGAGGATGACGACCTGCACTCCTGGGATCAGTTCACGTCGATAGCGTACGGAAACGGGGTATTCGTGCTGCTGGCAAGCAACACCCAGCTTCCTCGCAGCATCATAGGCCGCTCGGACGACGGTCTGAATTGGAGCTTTGAGGTGAAGGAGCCAGGGACCATTCGCGGCAGGGAGCTGCTCTTCGACGGCTCGTCTTTTCATAGCTACGGCCATCGCTTCCACACCGGCCGGTCCCAGAACGGCGCAGTTTGGGATGCCCATCGCTTCAACCTGACCGGAAGCATTTCCGGGATACTGTACGACGGCCATCTCTTCGTGGCCTATGGAGAGGACAGCGGGGTCATCACCTCCGAGGATACCGTGGACTGGACCCTACGAGAGTTGGATATTCCTGACGAGATGAGCATCAACTCCGGGCTTTGGAACGGCGAGGAGTTCATTCTGCTGGCGTCATCCGAGAGCGGGAGCGGTCAGGTGACCGGCACCCTGCTGACCTCAAGCGACGGGGCCGTCTGGGACCAAAGAGAGTTCAACAATATGTTCCAGATTTTGGCGTGGGACGGAGAGACGTATTTCCTGAAGGGATCCTTCCACAGCACCCAGCTCTTCCTGACGACCGACTTCGAGGAGTTCACCGAGGTCGATGCGGGCCATGTGTTCCGAGTCATGCACTACGGCCATGGCCAGTACCTTGCCGTCACGACGAGCAGCATCTTCCACTCCGAGGATGGGGAGAGCTGGGAGGAGGTGCACTCCGGCAGCGGCTGGATCAGGGGACTGGCCTCCGGCGAAGACGGCTTCGTCGCCGTGGGAGAGGATGGGACTCTTCTCTCGTCGCCCGACGGGCGTGAGTGGATCACGCGAGAGTCTCCGGTGACCGAGGAGTGGGTGACGGCGCACAGCACGATGGACATGAGATACAGAGGAGTGACCTGGGACGGCGAGCGTTACCTGGCCGTGGGCCGCCTCGGCCGCGTGATAGAGTCGGTCGACGGAGTAGAGTGGCGGATCAGCGAGACAGGCAGGTTCGGATCCAACGACGCGCTCACGGCTGTCGCCGGTGATGCGTCTCGCGGCTTGACCGTGGCGGCCGGCGTGTTCCTCGCCCACCGGACGGTCGTTCCCTAGCGGGCGGCCGAAGGCATGCGGACCAAATACCCATCCTTACCCGGCTGAGTTTCGGGACACGACGGGAGAATGTTACCACGAAAAAAAGTCGTTGAGCTTTCGATTTTCATGCTGCCGAAATGAGCCGGGGTCCACACCTCGTTTGCGGCGACACCTCCTCCGACGTCCCGATGCTCCAGACCGCTATGTATGTCTCACCGACCGACACCTTCGCGGTCTTCGTGATCCGAAAGGAAGCGCTCGCCGCTCGGGTTCGGGCGACATGCCCAAGGCGGTGATCGTGGATGAACCGGACATGCTGGTGGCCACGCTGAACCGGTTCGCGAACAGGTGAACCGGCCGCTGGATTTTTTGGCCGCTGGTGGCTATTTTCGATTCATGGGGCACGACAACAAACCGCCGCGGGCGACAATGAACCTCTCCGGGAAGAGGCGCAGCGCCTCGGCCGAGGCATCTCGAAACAAAGAGTTGGAGGGTATTCGTCGCATGACGCCCTTGCAAAGGATGGCCCTGGCTCTGTCTCTCGGAAGGCGGCATCGGGATCTCGTGGCGGCTAGAGCCGGGACGACAGACGAGCAATGAGCCATCCGTCCGGCGAAGACTTGGGCCGAACGCTCGACGCATTGGACGAGGTCCTGGAGGTTTTGGCCGAACACGGCGTGGACGGCGTCGTGATTGGAGCCATGGCCCTTGCCGTCCATCACTATCCCAGGCAGACCGAGGATCTAGATCTTGCCGTGGCGACAGAGCCCAGACTGCTTCGCGAGATCGCGGCCACTCTCGAGACCCGTGGATGGGAGGTCGCGTTTCGTGAGCCGGATCCGCAGGATCCTCTCGGAGGAGTTCTCGACGCCAGAGCGCCGGGCTCCGAGCTCATTCAGATCATCAACTTTTTCAATCCCCCTGCTTCGGGTTTCCCAGGGCTCGTGGCCGAGGCCATCGAAAAGGCGGTACCCCTAGTATCAGGTCGCTCTCCAAAGGTCGTCGATCTGCAGACCCTGATCGCGTTCAAGCTGTATGCCGGCGGGCCGAAGTCCCGGCTCGACATTCTCGAGTTGATCGACCGCAACCCGTCCCTGGACATTGCGGCCCTGCGTGAACGATGCGTAGCGCTGCGGCTTTCCGATGAGCTCGAGCGAGTCCTGGCCCTGGCCGAGTTGGATATCTGACCCGGTGATGGCGCTCCTTTGATGTCTGCCGGGACGCCACTCTCGGGTCAGGCGGAAACCATTGCCCGCACTCCGAGCGAAGCCGCTTCGTCCGCATGGTCGTCCTCCATGCGGACATTCTTGCCCTTGCCCCACCTAGACCCAAATCAAGCGCTCCCCGCCGGCTGCGGAGTTCTAGAACAAGCACTACGGGCCCGAGTGTGCCCCCCGGTCTCCTGTCCTCAGTCGATGACTTGAGACCTCAGGCCAATCGAAACGAGCGCTCCACATTTCAGGGGGTTACAAAGCTCTCTGCGATGGCCCATATCGTGCAAAACCTCTTGTCAATCTCCAACAAACCATCACACTCCAAGGAGGCGTACAATGGGCTTCTTTCTGACACTGCTACTCATCGGGGCACCAACCGCAGGCGTTTGGCTATACCTCGACTGGCGAGATCGCAAGCAAGAGGAGCTGTTCCGATTTGAGGCACAGCTCTAACCCGACCCTTTCGCTCCTAATTGACAATAAGCGTAACTGTCATCAACTCGGTGGCAAGACGCCAAGTCGAGCGGAGCGGAGCATAGCCCGAGAAGGCCGTCGTGGACTACAGGCCCCTACTTCTCGTACTCTCCCCCGCCGCGCTTCCACCTGTTGAACCCGTCCGGCTTTTCGGACCAATCATTGCGCCTAACCCGAAGGACCGTTAGAAATTGAAGTAATAGGTCCCGACGTCCGGCCGACTGTCAAAGTAACCCACGTTGTAGGCGATGTGGCGAACACCATCCGCGTCAATGCGCACCGACAGCGGTCGATCGCCCCTGCTTACCTGCTCGGTCACGTTCCACACGGAACCCGTGAACCGAGCATGATGCATGGACCCGAGGATATCGGTGTTATGCGTGGGCCGACCGGTCACAAACATGATCTCCGGATGACCCTGCGGATTGATATCGATGCTCGTGTGTTGGAAGTTGAGCTCTGGCCTGACGCTGCTACCGTGCCCCTCGTAGATGGTCCGTGTCGACCAGCTCGCTCCATCCCAATGGGCATATAGCTGATCCCAGCTGTCGTTCAGGAAAGCCACGTGAATTTCACCGGCACTATCCATCACCGCATCGATGTCCCTGCTTCCGTGCCTCACGGTCTGATGGGACCACCCGCCTCCAGATTTCCATGCGTGCCATAATTGGCTCCCGTCCCCGGACTGCTCGAAATATAGGATATGCGGGGTGTCGTCCTCCGCCAGCACGAGAGACGCGTGCCGTCCCACGTCTTCCAAAGAGTCGTCGGCCACCTCTATGCTCCATTGTCCATTGGCACGCCGCGCGAACTTCAGGTTGCGGTTCGATTCATCGAAATAGGCCATTACGGGCTCTCCAAGAGAGTCTATCTCAAGCGACACATGATGCCCCACATTGCCGACATGATCTATCGGAGTGAAAGACCATCCGCTCTGGGTTTGCTCCGCCAAGACCAAGCTGGTCTGCGCTACATAGTGATACGCAATGAAGAGCTTGCCCGAATCATCCATTGCGATGTCAACATCACCGACAGCGCTGCTAATCAACAACTCGTCTTCCCACTCGATAC
>SKWY01000291.1 GCA_007128675.1 Deltaproteobacteria bacterium
CCGAGGTCTGGGTTCTTTTGGGCAACGTGGGCGTGGACCCCATATGCCCGATAAGCTACCTTGCATGCGTGGCACGAAGAACACTGCGACAAGAAGCTCTGACCGCACCTAATCTCCTCACGATGGGGCGGATACTGCTCGTCCCCGTCTTCGTAGGTTTTCTTTACTACGAGTCGCCGCTCAACTCCTTCATCGCCGCGCTGTTGTTTCTCTTGGCGGGGCTTACCGACGTCATCGATGGTTTCGTGGCCCGTCGTTGGCAGCTAGTTTCGGTGCTCGGAAAGTTTCTAGATCCGATAGCGGACAAGCTATTGGTCATGGCCGCCCTGGTGATGCTGCAGTCGCTGGGAAGAATTCCGGCCTGGCTCGTGATCGTGATTCTTGCAAGAGAGCTGATCATCACCGCGCTGCGAACGCTGGCCATGAGTGAAGGGGTCGTGATGTCAGCCGGTCAGGGGGGCAAGTGGAAGACCTCGCTTCAGATTGTGGGGCTAATTGCGCTCATCATTCATTATCCCTACGAGGTGGACTTCTTGGTTGTCCAGGTTTTCCTCGATTTCAACCGTCTAGGGCTTTGGCTGCTGTTCATCTCCCTCGTTCCCATGGTGTGGTCCGCGCTGGAGTACTTCTGGAGCTTTTGGGTCGCGGTGCAGGAGAAGGAGGAGCTGGAAGCCGAGCAGGCCAAACCCGCTTCAGGTGGGGGCTAGCGCGCGCGACAGAATGCTTGACATCGACGTGCTCGCGGCACTAGAAAACAAACCTTCAAGCAGGTCATGCGGGTGTAACTCAGTGGTAGAGTGCAACCTTGCCAAGGTTGAAGTCGTGAGTTCGAATCTCATCACCCGCTCAAACGAAAGGCCCCGCGACCACTGCCGGTCACGGGGCCTTTCTTGCTGCGGGTAACACTCTCTCGATTGGCTACTCCTTCTGCTCGGCTTCGAGCATTCTGTTGAATCTTATGTTCACCGAAGGGTTCTGCGCGATCGCTGCCGCGATCTCGTTGTAGGTGTCGACATCGAGCCCAGAGTCGGTGATTGCTTCGGTCATCTCCGTGACGGCCCGTTCCTGGATTGCCTCGGCCTCGGCGGGGCTTTCCGCCTCGGCGATTGGGCCGTCGTAGCGCTCGCGTATCTGCTGGACTTTCAAGTAGCAGCTGACGAAGCTGGAAAGCTGCGAGTCCGAGACGTCTGGGGCTTCCTGCTCTCGCTGAGGTGTCGCTGGAGCGTGATCTCTTGTAGCTGGTGGCGCATGGTCCCGTGCCGCTGGTGGCGCATGGTCTCGTGTCGCAGGTGGCTGCTCGCGCTCGACGCCGTGCCCGTGCTCTGGAGCGTGCTCCGAGGCGAGAAGAGGCAAGGGGGCGAGAAGTGCCGCGGCCACGAGGACGGTGATTGGGGTCCGAACAGTCTGCCTTCTTGGAAGCTTCATGAGACTACCTTTCATCAGTTGGAGAGTTTTTGGTGTCCCAGCCGGCTCGCCCCCCGCGCGGTGGACGGCCAGCCATAACGAAATGATGACCAGGAACTACCCTGGTCGTCATGGACACCACCCCACGACAGCATTAGCCGTGCCAACAGGGGATCGGCCATCGGCTGTCTCTCTAGGCCTGAATAAAGGCTCGGTTCCCGTGTTCTACATTGGAGCGGAGGGACTTTGGGGGAGGGTTGCGAGCAGCATCATGTGCTGATATGACACATGAGTCGCATGCGTACTATCGATGCTCTTCGTAGGATAATGAAGCCTGGGCGACGCTACAGCCTTCGCATAGCGCTCATCGCTTTCGTGGTGATCCCGGTCGTCTTGGCCCTAGGGGTGGTGGCCCTTGCGACGCAGCGAGTGATCACCGGTTTTGCCGAGCGGCGAATGCAGGAGGAGGTCGAGCTGGTTGCCTCGACCATCAGTCTTCCCCTTGGCCGCGCCTTGGCCGCGGGCAGAGGCCGTGATGTGGAAAGAGCCCTGCGGTCCGCAATTCGCGCCGACCCGGTCTACGCTGTCTTCGTGTACAACGCCCGGGGAATTCCACTGGCGGCTGTTGGAGAGGAGGCGCTTCCCGTCAGCGTGGACGTGCTCTCCCGAGTCGTCGTCGATCAGGAGAAGGTAGGGGGCTACACTCGATTGGGTCGAAGGCGCGTCTACTCGGTGACTCTGCCCCTTCGCGGATCGGCGGGGGAGCCCGTCGGAATGGTGCAGGTGCTTCGCCGTCGCAGGGATTTCGATGAGGCTCTGGCGAGGCTGCGCCTGCAAACATTCGTTATCTTGATTTTTTCATGCGTTGGCGTTTCGGGGCTCGTCCTATGGGGTCACGATAGGGCCGTGGGTCGTGCTCTCCATCGGCTAGAGGATGACATCGAGAGGATCGATCGCACGGGAGGAGACCATCGATCCGAGGCCACGGGACCCCGTGAGGTCTCGAGGGTCGCAGACGCCCTCAATGCGATGCTCGATAAGCGCTACAAGGACGAGGCCGAGATTCTAGCTCGGCGAGACAAGCAGCTCGAGCTGGAGGAACGCTTGCGTCACGCGGAAAAGCTCGCCGCCGTGGGTCGTCTCGCATCTGGGCTCGCCCACGAACTTGGGACCCCCTTGAGCGTGATCGACGGTCATGCCCAGCGAGAGTTGAGGAGGCGACGGGAGGACGATGACGACAGGGGAGTCATGCTCCAGGTTCGAGGCGAGGTTGAGCGGATGAGCGCGATTGTGCGTCAGCTTCTGGACTTCGCTCGCAGACCAAAGGCGCAATCTGGACAGGTGGATATCTTCCAAGTAGTCGAGGCCGCCGTCCTTGCGGTAGGCCAAACCAATTCTGGACAGGCTGCCAACATCGAGGTTGTTCCGCCGCGAAATCGACCCAAGGCTCGAGGGGATTCGGCTGCGCTGGAACGAGTGCTCATCAATCTGATAGATAACGCCATAGCCGCGGCCGGCGAAGACTCGTCCAATGCGGTGGTACGCGTGTTCTTGACGACCGACCAAGACACCGTCTGCATGAGCGTGGAGGACTCCGGTCCCGGTGTCGAGGCTCACCTGCGGCAGAGGATCTTCGAGCCGTTTTTCACTACCAAGCCCGTTGGGCAGGGAACCGGCCTGGGCCTGGCGGTTGTGCATGGATTGATGGAGGAGCAAGGCGGCGAGGTCGACGTCTGCGACTCCGAGCTGGGAGGCGCGCGCTTCGACATCCGGCTATCACGAGTCACCGACGAGAAGGAAGACGATGCATGACTGATAAGCGACGAGATCTCTTCGAGCAGAGCCCCAAGGTTCTGGTGATCGAGGATGACGGCGGGCTTCGCCGGCTTCTTTGCGAGGAGCTCATTGACGAGGGTATGACCGTCGAGTCTGCTCCGAACGCCGAGGAGGCCCTGACTCTTCTCGATCCTTTCGAGCCGGAGCTGGTTCTTTGCGACATACGACTGCCGGGGATGGACGGGTTGTCTTTTCTCGAACGGGCCAAGGGGTCGAGGGGTTCTCCAGGTGTCGTTTTGATCACGGCTTTTGGGACGGTTTCGCAGGCTGTTGAGGCGTTGAAGGCTGGAGCGGACGACTTCCTGACCAAGCCTCTGGATCTTGATCATCTCATGGTCTCCATTCGTCGCGTGCTTGAGCGACGTCGTTTGGAGCAGGAGGTCGCGGGACTCCGTGCTCTTCTGGATGATGGCTCCTTTCACGGTTTGCTGGGCTCCAGCCCCGTGATGCGCTCGCTTTGCGAGCAGGTCCGTCAGGTAGCCGCCGGCAACGGGCCTGTCGTCATAGTTGGAGAGAGCGGGACCGGAAAGGAGCTCGTCGCCCGGGCAATTCATAAGGAGAGCAGTCGCAAGGAAGGACCTTATCTAGTCGTCAACTGCGCCGGCATTCCGGCCCAGCTCTTGGAAAGCGAGTTCTTTGGGCATGCCTCCGGTGCCTTCACCGGAGCGGAAAGGGCACGCCGCGGGCTCTTCTCCGAGGCCGAAAAGGGCACTCTTCTTCTGGACGAGATTGCCGAGATGCCTTTGGAGCTTCAGGCGAAGCTGTTGCGTGTCTTGCAGGAAGGCAAGCTTCGGCCGGTAGGAGCCAATCGTGAGCTTCGCGTGGATGTGAGAGTCGTGGCCGCCACCAACAGGGATCTCGAGGCCGAGGTTCGGGCCGGCCGCTTTCGTGAGGATCTTTTCTATCGACTAGAGACCTTCACCCTTCGCGTGCCGCCGCTTCGGGAGCGAGAGGAAGACATCGAGGTGCTCGCTGGTCGTTTTCTCCACCGCTTCAAGGTGGCTCTCCAAAAGAACGTGCAAACGATCGCGCCGGAGGCAATGCGGGCTCTGAAGAGCTACCCCTTCCCCGGAAACGTGCGAGAGCTTCAGAATGCCATCGA